>NZ_JBEXUE010000218.1:0-16168 GCF_040614275.1 Streptosporangium sp. NPDC006013 | reverse complement strand
CCGCCGGGTCGGCGAGGATCGCCTCGGTGTCGCGCAGGTCGGAGGTGTACTCCTGGCAGTCGGCCGAGAGGCGCCACCCGATCAACGACGTGGCGGGCGCGGCCCAGGTTCTGGCCGACTACGCCGGTCGATAGGCGGGCGCGGCGGGGCGGTGTCCTCCAGCGCGGAGGGTGCTGGAGAGCGTTACCGCTGCTCCGTCGCGCTCTTCGACATCCCGGCAGGCAGTAGAGCGGCGCGCGGCCCACCCCATGCAGCCGCAGCGTCCTTCTTCCCTCTCTCTGCCTGCCGGGATCTTCTTTGCCCTTGTTCCCTTTGTCTGCCGGTGACGCGACAGGAGAGGGAAAGCCAGGTTACGCTCTGACTTGGTAAAACAACCTGTCGGGTGATGGACGGTCGTAATGTCACTAGAGTCCGTGCCTCCGAAGTACGCCCAACTTGTGCAGGCACTTCAACGGCGTATCGAGTCGGGGGACTATCCTCCGGGCTCACTCCTGCCCAGTGAGAACCAGCTCATCAACGAGTTCGGCGTCTCCCGGCCCACCGTGGTCGCGGCACTGCGCGTGCTGCGCGAACAGGGCTGGATCGATTCCCAGCAGGGCAAGGGCCGCTTCGTACGCGGTCGTCCGGCGATGACCTCGATGGAACAGCCCCGCCCCGGACAGGCGTACCTGACCGGTCCCGAGAGCGCCTCCGATGGCGAGGTGCTGGAAGCGGCGGCGCTGGCCGTGCCCAACCGGGTCGCCGCCCTGCTGGACATCACCCCGAAGAGCAAGGCGTTCCTGCGGCGTCGCCTGGTCAGCCGGGCCGGCGAGCCGACCGAGATCGTCTCGGTGTGGCTGCCGCTGGAGCTGTCCGAGGGTACCGACCTGACCAGCGCTGACCCACTGCCCGAAGGGCTTCGCGAGCATCTCCAGTCGCGCAAGGGGGTGCGCTTCGATCACATCGTGGAACAGATCGTCGCGCGCATGCCCACCACCGAGGAGGCCAAGCGACTCGGCATGTCGAAGAACGTTCCGCTGCTGTGCGTGTACGCGGCGGTGCGCGATGCGGCCGGTCACGCCCTGGTCGTGGCGGAGGTGCTTCTCCCGGCCGATCGTCATGAACTGGAGGACGCCTACCCGATCACGTAACCTGCGATGCCGTTACGTCGTTCAAGTGCGGGACTACGACGATTTGGTGGTCGTCCTCGTAGACGATCTTTCCTGGATCCGATGAGTGGACCACTTCGCAGCCGACGCCGTGTGCGGCAAGGATCTCCATGTAGCCGGCGACCCGCTCGATGAGCAGGTGCGCCGACGATTTGAACCAGGCTGCGGCCCCGGGGTTCAGGGCATGGTCATAGACCGTGGAGTCGATATCTGAGGGGTTGGTGAAGTTCGCGTCGTACCAGTCGTTGTTCGTCCGCCGGAAACGTTCTTGCTCCGCTGTCAGCTTTCCTCTGGATGCCAGGCTGTTGACCAGGCCGAAGACCCCGGGAAGACGCCCCTGCCGGTCACGGGCGGTGCCTTGAAATCTCAGGTAGAGCGCTTCGTCTGTCACGGCCTCTCCAGTCGGCTTCCATGATGGGGCGGCTGTACCGCAAATGCTTGACGGCGGCTCTGCCGCCAACGGCCGCTTCGTCCAGGCCAACGAGTCCGACAAGGGGGTGAAGGTACGTACCTCTGCTGCCCTGGCGACCTTGACCACGCAGGGCCGTGCGGTGAGAGTCGGTGTCCTGGCTGCGTTGCAGGACCCGCGCATCGAAGAAGCTCCGAAAACAACTAAGGCCCCAGTCGGGATTCACATCCTGACCTGGGCCTTTGAGCATGGAGCGGGCGACGGGAATCGAACCCGCACTGTCAGCTTGGGAAGTGCATCGAGTACGGCAGGTGGGGCGGCTGAGCTGGGTGTTCGGCCGGTCGTGAGTGACCGTGATTGCCCCTTCGTCACCCTGGTTAATGGCCCGAGGGTCAAAGCTCTGGATTGGGCTCGGTGGCGGACTCAGCAGCGACGGTGCGGAGTCGCTCGATCTCTCCGAGGATCTCTTGATCACTAAGTACGGACATGACGGTGAGCTCTTGCGGGCCTGCCGCTCGGCGGTGCTTGCCAAGGGAGAAGCAGAGCCCGGAGCGCAGCTCTCCCAGCTCTCGGCGGAACGCATCCCGTTCGGCGATCAGCTTCTCTACGTCGTCCAGAGTGAAGAGCGTCTTGGAGGGGCCGTTCATGGTCCAACCGTGCTGACCGGGTTCCCAGAAGATCTCGACTTCGGTGCCCTCATGAGGGTCTCCGCCCTCGGTCACGTCCTGCGCGGTCGTGACGCTGACCTCCTCCACGCGGAGGTGCCAGCTGTCGCCATCGTGAACGTCGATCACAACGAGAGTTTCGTCGGGCAAGCCGGTGAGGTAATCGAGGAGTTGGCGGACAGTGAGCATAGGCGCAGGGTGACATGGATCGCGCACCTGCGTACACCCGATCATCCCGAAGTTGGAGGGCCTTCGTCGGAGGCGTCGAGGATCATGGGGAGTGTTTGACGTGTGGGTCGAGTCGCCCCCAATCTCCGGGCACTGGCAGGGGACAGGATCATGGGGGTGACCCATCCCTGCCGTGTCAGGACCACTTGGGCCGGGAGGGGGGTGATCGGGTAGACCTCGATGCCTTGTGCCCAGTTCGTGAGCAGTCCTTCGGTGCCGCTGGAGTCGACCATGACGATTGAGATGGGCTGGCCGTCTTTGGCCCAGGTGTTCCAGATCGCCCACCCTCCGGACCGGGCTTCGACGTCCAGGCGGGCGCAGATCTGGTTGTAGCTCTCTTCCATGCCGACAGGAAGGGCGTGCGGCCGGAGGATGACGACCCCGGCGAGTTTCATCAGCGGAAGGTCCTCGTCGAGACATCCGTCTCCGTCGAAGTGATGGTGACGTAGTTGGCGGGCTGTCTCGATCACTGCTCGATGAAGTGGTGTGGCCTCGTCAGATGCGGCGGTGAGAGTGAGCCATCCCTCGCGGTCTGCCGCGTTGACGATCTCGCGCGCCAGGTGCTCGATGTGACGTAGGTACTCGATCTCGCTGAGGTCGGTTCGGGACACCGCGACAGTGTGACATCAGGTCATGAGCCTGAGCATGTGGGTTATTCGGCCGATCGGAAGATGCCGTTTTCCCGAAGTGGAGCAGGTGACGGGAATCGAACCCGCGCTGTCAGCTTGGGAATCGGCTGCTGGTGTTGGCGGGCTGAGCTGGGAAACGGGGGTGCAGGTAGACGGGGTGTGGTTCCCCGTGAGTCCCCGTGGATGACCGGTCTTCCCCGCCTGTTCTGGCACGGATCTGGCACGTGATCAACGCCGCCCGGGAGGACCTGGACGAGCAACCAAGATCGAGAAGTGGGTGCGGGGCAGGCCTGGTGCTCATTCCCGCCACGGGTTACCATCGAGAGCATATACTATTGATGGTATGTCTCAGTGGGAGATTGACCTAGAGCCGGAGGTGGAGTCTTGGCTGGACGGACTTTCGTTTCCGCTCTACCAGCGGGTTATGCGAAACGTAGACGACTACCTCGTCACTGGTGGCATCCCTGATGGGGATCATGTGAAGAAGCTGAAGGATGCCGAAGGTGTGCACGAGCTGCGTGTTGCTCTCGACCGCACGACCTGGCGGTTGACCTTTTGGAAGCCGTCCAACAAGGTGATCGTGGTCCTGACGGTCTTCCGCAAGACACAGGATGGGACGCAGACCGCCGACATCGACCGAGCGATCGCTGCTAAGAAGCGGTGTGAGGCACAGCATGACCTAACCACCACGCACGTGTTCGAGAGGAGCGCATGATGGGTCACAGCCGTTGGGAAACCTACAAGGCGAAGCGTCTGCGCGAGATGGAAGCGGATGCGCAGTCCCACTCCGAATACGAGCAGGCGGGCCGTGACTTGGAGCTCGGAGACCAGTTGCGTGAGATCCGTAAGCGCCGAGGCCTGTCTCAGAAGGTCGTAGCGGAACGCTCCGGGATGTCCCAACCCGCTCTGTCTCGCATCGAGGGCGGTGGCGGCATTCCGGATATAGCGACACTGCTGCGTCTCGGTGCGGCAATGGGAGTTCGGTTCCGTGTCGAGCTCATCGTCGACGACGACACCACTGAAATCGAGCCTCTAACGGTGCATCACCGACAGCTGGCGAACGCATAAGTTGCAGGCGGCCACTTCGAGGCTCAGTCCGTAGACTTCCGCTGCTCCTTCGGCGGTAGCGGTCTTCAGCCGCGACAGGCTTGCTCGGGAGTCGTCAGCGCCAGGGGAACGGGGAAGGCCCAGCTCTAGATCACATTTTTGAGCTGGGCCTTTGAGCGTGGAGCGGGTGACGGGAATCGAACCCGCGCTGTCAGCTTGGGAAGCTGATGTTCTGCCATTGAACTACACCCGCAGCGGCGTGCCGCCCCACCACTCTAGCGGAAGTTGGGTGGCTCTCGTCCACTGTGGGAAGCGGGATCGGGGTCTGTGCCGACGCTCCCGGGAGGGCGTGGCGTTGGTAGGTTGCCTCACGTGCTGCTTTCCGATCGTGACATCGTTGCCGAGATCGAGGCGGGGAGGGTGAGGATCGATCCCTTCCAGCCGGAGATGATCCAGCCGTCCAGTGTCGACGTATGCCTGGACCGCTACTTCAGGGTCTTCGAGAACCACCGGTACCCGCACATCGATCCGGCTGTCGAGCAGCCGGACCTGACGCGGATGGTCGAGCCCGACAAGGACGAGCCGTTCATCCTGCACCCGGGGGAGTTCGTGCTGGCGAGCACGTACGAGGTCGTCACGCTGCCGGACGACATCGCCTCGCGGCTGGAGGGGAAGAGCTCGCTGGGCAGGCTCGGCCTGCTGACCCACTCCACGGCAGGGTTCATCGACCCGGGCTTCAGCGGGCACGTCACGCTTGAGCTCTCCAACGTCGCGACATTGCCGATCAAGCTCTGGCCTGGTATGAAGATCGGCCAGCTCTGCATGTTCAGGCTCAGCTCGCCGGCCGAGTATCCCTACGGTTCGGAGAAGTACGGATCCCGCTACCAGGGGCAGCGGGGGCCGACGCCGAGCCGTTCGTACCTCAACTTCCACCGGACGCCGATCTGAGGTCCGGGATCAGGTCCCGGAGGCGGATTCTCCGCCAAAGATGAACTAACGGTGAATTCAAAGTGAACTTTCACGCCGGGGCGGGTTGTCGTGGCGGGGTGAACCCTCCGAAGAAGGGGAGCGCCCGGGGACTCCGAGGGGCGAGAGGCCGCGGGAACGGGTCCGCGAGTAGGGCTGCCGTGAGCAGGCAAAATGCGGGTTAACCGGCGATCGTGATGGAAATCACCCTGATTTTTCGCGGGAGGCCGACGAGCCCTGGCGACCTTGGTGAACCGTGCGGGAAGGGCACTGGACGCGGGGGTTTCCGAGGGAGGTACGGGGAAGGTGCCGGATGGCGTTCAGGGGTAGAGAAGTCCCATACTTGGCCTGTCTTCGTCATACTGTGGCCGAAAACCAGCAAAACGGTCAGCGGAAAGATGCCCTCAAGGCTGCCTCAAGCTGTGTGTCGCCGGGTATGCGCCGGGTAGCGACACCGGGAAGAGTGCATGTCTAGCGGGTGAAGTTCGCATTTCCGCTGGTAACCCGTACCCTTCTCTGCGGACCATCCCCGCACATCTGGAGAACGACGTGCGCCTCCGTCTCACACCAAGTGAGGACAGCTACTACGACTTGTTCGCAGACTCGGCGAACAACCTCGTCACAGCGTCCCGTCTGCTGGTAGAGATCATCAGTGACGGATCGGACAGGGAAGCTCTGGCCGAGAAGATGCGCGCATGTGAGCACGCCGGTGACGAGCGTACTCACGCGATCATGAACCGGCTCAACGAGAGCTTCATCACCCCCTTCGACCGCGAGGACATCTACCGTCTCGCCTCGAACCTCGACGACGTGATGGACTACATGGAGGCGGCGGCCGACCTCATCGTCCTCTACCAGATCGACCATCTTCCCAAAGAGGTGGTCCGGCAGGTCGAGGTTCTGGAACGTGCCGCCGAGCTCACCGCCGAGGCCATGCCACGGCTGCGCTCGATGAAGAACCTCAACGAGTACTGGATCGAGATCAACCGGCTTGAGAACCAGGCCGACCAGGTCTACCGCCGCCTTCTCGCCAAGCTCTTCGGCGGGGAGTACGACGCGTTGACCGTCCTCAAGATGAAGGAGGTCATCGATCAGCTCGAGATGGCCGCCGACGCCTTCGAGCACGTGGCCAACACGATCGAGTCGATCGCGGTCAAGGAAAGTTAAGTGGATCTCACGCTCGCACTCGTCATCGGCGTGGTGGTCGTAGCGTTGGTGTTCGACTACACCAACGGCTTCCACGACGCCGCGAACGCGATCGCGACCTCCGTCTCAACACGCGCGCTGACGCCGAGGGCCGCGCTCTTCATGGCCGCGGCCATGAACTTCCTGGGTGCGCACCTCGGCACGCAGGTGGCCGCGACCGTCGGCAAAGGCATCATCGACGCTCCACAGGGAAGCCACGGTCTCGTCATCGTCGGCTCGGGCCTGATCGGCGCGATCACCTGGAACCTCATCACCTGGTACTTCGGCCTCCCCTCCTCAAGCAGTCACGCGCTGATCGGCGGTCTGGTCGGCGCCGCGCTCGCCTCGGCGAGCAACGTCCACTGGGACGGGGTGATGGAGAAGGTCGTCATCCCGATGATCCTGTCTCCGGTGATCGGCTTCACCCTCGCCGGGCTCATCATGATCGGCATTCTGTGGGGGTTCCGGCGCTCCCAGCCGTCGAAGACCAACCGGGGCTTCCGGTACGCGCAGACCGTCTCCGCGGCGGCGATGGCGCTGGGTCACGGTCTCCAGGACGCGCAGAAGACCATGGGCGTCATCTTCCTGGCCCTCGTGGTCGGCGGTTACCAGCATGACGGCGACCCGATCCCGCAGTGGGTCATCCTCGCCGCCGCCACGGCCATCTCGCTCGGCACGTACGCGGGAGGCTGGCGGATCATGCGGACGCTCGGCCGCCGGATCATCGCGCTCGACCCCCCACAGGGATTCGCCGCGGAGACGGCTGCGGCGACGGTGCTCTACACCGCGGCCATCGGCTTCGGTGCCCCGATCTCGACCACTCACACGATCACCAGCGCGATCATGGGCGTCGGTGCCACCAAGCGCCTTTCCGCCGTGCGCTGGGGCGTCGCGGGCAACATCGTGACCGCCTGGGTTCTCACGATCCCGGCCGCCGCGTTGGTCGCCGCGCTGTCCTACTTCGCGCTGCACTGGATGATCGAGTAGTACTCCAGGTGGACCAGATCCCTCGGGGGGACCTGGTCCACTTCAAGTCCGTCAGGCACTGCCCTTCCGGTACATCACGTCGACGTCCCAGCGGGTGAAGCCCAGCCCCTGGTACAGGCGGATCGCCGCGGAGTTGCTCTCGTCGACGTACAGCATCACGTGGGTCAGGTCTCGCGAGCGCAGGTGGGCCAGGCCCGCCAGGGTCAGTGACCTGCCCAGGCCGCCGCCCTGCTCGGCGGGGTCGACGCCGACGACGTAGACCTCGCCGATCGGCTCGTGCGCGTGGTCGCCGTCGCCGTGCACCTTGGTCCAGTGGAAGCCCACCAGCCGGTCGCGGCCCTCGGGGCCGCCGGGCCGTACGGCGAGGAAGAACCCGGCCGGGTCGAACCAGGGTTCCCGCTCGCGCAGCTTGAGGTCGTCAAGCGTCCACGCGCCCTGCTCGGGGTGGTCGGCGAAGGCCTTGGCGTTGAGGGCGAGCCAGGCCTCCTGGTCTGAGGTGCCGGGCTCGAAGGTGCGGAGCCGTACGCCCTCGGGGAGGTCGAAGCCACCGATGTCGGCGGTGAGGGGGCGGCGCATCTGCCACAGCGACCTCGCCCTTTCGAACCCCTCCGACAGGGCGAGGGCATCGGCCGCCGGGTGTCCGCCGTGCGCCCACAGCCGCAGGTGCCCGCCTGCGCGGTCGAGCACGGCCCGCAGCAACCGCCGTCCGTATCCCCGCCCGCGGAACGCCGGGTGGACGACCAGCTCCCCGCTGGGCCCCTCGACGGGGTCCGTCGGGTCCAGGTGGGCGTAGCCCGCGAGGTCGTCCCCGGTGTACAGGAGCACGGCTCCGGCCCGCTCGTCGCCGCCGTAGCGCAGGTGCAGCATGACATGTTCGTTGAGTGGCCGGACCCCGTCGGCCTTCGTGGCCGCATCCACCACCGCAAGGACCTCGGACACCTCTTGTTCGCCGAGTAGCCCCCGGTGTTCAACACGCACATTCATGTTCTGGACTCTAGGCGGGTACACGTCCTGGGAGAGCACCGGGGACTGGCAAAAGCCGCCAGCTACCGGTCGGGTGAATCGTTATCTCTCGGACATTCCTTGCACAGATAGTCCCCTTAGTGTCGTGGACCATGATGTCTCGTTCCTTCCTGCGGCTGACCATGGCGTGCGTGCTCGCCGGAGCCGGTGTCACGCTTGCGATGGGGCCAGCCGAGGCGGGCAACAAGCCCGCCAAGACGGTGCCGGTCCGCCTGCTCTCCCTCAACGATTTCCACGGCAACCTTGAGCCGCCGACCGGTTCCTCCGGCCGCATGGTCGACGAGACCGGCGCCACAGTCGACGCGGGTGGCGCCGCTTATGTCGCCACCCACCTCAAGCAGCTGTCCGACAAGAACACGCTGAAGGTCGCCCAGGGCGACCTGATCGGCGCGACCCCGCTGATCTCCGCGGCCTATCACGACGAGCCGTCGGTGGAGTTCCTCGGCAAGATCGGCGTCACCGCCTCCGCCGTGGGCAACCACGAGTTCGACGAGGGGTACGCCGAGCTCAGGCGGATCATGAACGGCGGCTGCCACCCGGTGGACGGCTGCTCGCCCGCGGGCAGGTGGAAGGGCGCGGCCTACAGCTACCTCGGCGCGAACGTCGTCTTCAAGCGGCCGGCGCAGGGCGCGGAGAAGCAGGCGCTGGACGCCCTGGGCGGGACGAACACCTCCTCGCTGCGCGCTCTGCTCAAGGACTACGGCATCCCGGCCCTGCCCCCGGTCGCGATCCGCTGGATGAACGGCGTGCCGATCGGGTTCATCGGCCTGGTCACCGGGAGTACCCCGAGCATCGTCACCTCGGAGGGCATCAAGGACCTCGACTTCATCGACGAGGTGAAGGCCGCGAACGTCGCGTCCAAGCTTCTCAAGATCGTTGGAGTCAAGGCCCAGGTCGTGCTCGTCCACGAGGGTGACCAGGTCACCGCGGGCCAGTCGCCCGACAGCTGCAGCGCCCAGCCGGGCGCGGGCAACCGGATCGCCACGCAGGTCGACGCCGAGATCGACATGATCCTCAGCGGCCACTCCCACCAGGCCTACCTGTGCACGGTGGCCGACCCCAAGGGCGCCAGCCGCCTCTACAGCCAGGGTGGTTCCTTCGGCCGGGTCATCACCAAGGTCGACTTCCAGGTGGACGTCAAGACCCGCGACGTCGTGCGCTCCTCTGTCGTGGCCGACAACCAGGTCGTGACCAGGACCGTCACCCCCGACCCGGAGATCAGCGCGTTCGTTCAGACCTGGAAGGACCGCGTCGCGCCGGTGGCCAACCGGCCGATCGGCAAGATCACCGCGGACATCACCAACGCCGCGTCCGCGTCCGGCGAGTCCTCGCTGGGCAACCTGATCGCCGACGGCCAGCTCGCCGCGACCAGGACCGGCGGCAACGCCCAGATCGCCCTGATGAACCCGGGCGGCGTGCGGGCCAGCCTCACCTACGCGGGCTCGCCCGCCGGTGAGGGCGACGGGGTGGTGACGTACGGCGAGGCGTTCACGGTCCAGCCGTTCAACAACCTCATGCAGGTGGTCACGCTCACCGGTGCGCAGCTCAAGACCGTTCTGGAGCAGCAGTTCACCGGCGGCCCCAACGCCCAGCCGTTCACCAAGATCCTGCAGCCCTCGTCGAACTTCACCTACACCTACAGCGCGAGCGCGCCGTGGGGTTCGAAGATCTCCGCCATGAAGATCGACGGTGTCGACGTGACGGACACCCAGACGATCAGGGTCGCGGCCAACAACTTCCTCGTCGGTGGCGGTGACGCGTTCGCCGCCTTCACCGGTGGCACCGACCTGTGGAGCGGCCCGCTCGACATCGACGCCTTCGCCGCCCACTTCGCGGCGAACCCGTTGATCACGCCCCCGGTTCCCAACCACATCACGGTCGCTCCGTAACAGGGGCGAAAGGTACGACGCACGCGTCAGACCTGCCGGATGCCTCCGGTGGGTCTGGCGTGCTGCCGGGATCCCGGGCCAACGGGGCGCGGAGGCACCGCTACGGCCGCGGGCGCGCGAACTCACCGGCCGGCGGCCGACCTGGCACCTTGGAGAGAGGCCAGTGCCGATCGCGGCGGGGTGGGAACCGCTCGCCCTACTGGCGGGCGGGCTCGCGCTCCTCGACGGCCTCGTTGCCGCGCTCGGGGACGAACCGGTAACCGACGTTGCGGACCGTTCCGATCAGTGCCTCGTACTCGGCGCCGAGCTTGGCGCGGAGCCGCCGGACGTGGACGTCCACGGTACGGGTGCCGCCGAAGTAGTCGTACCCCCAGACCTCCTGGAGGAGCTGGGCACGGGTGAAGACCCTGCCCGGGTGCTGCGCCAGGTATTTCAGGAGCTCGAACTCCTTGAAGGTCAGATCCAGCGCGCGGCCGCGGAGCCGGGCGGTGTAGGTGGCCTCGTCGATCGACAGGTCACCGTTGCGGATCTCGTCCGGCACCTCCTCGGCGGCGGCCAGGTTGAGTCTGCCCACGGCCATCCTGAGCCGCGCCTCGACCTCGGCGGGACCGGCGCTGTCGAGAATGACGTCGTCGGCACCCCATTCCGCGGTCAGCCCGGCGAGACCGCCCTCGGTGACGATCACCACCAGAGGGCAGGAAACGCCCGTGGTGCGGAGCAGCCTGCACAGGCTCTTGGCCTGGACGAGCTCGCGGCGCGCGTCCACCAGGATCGCGTCGGCGGGCGGGGCGTCGAGCAGGGCGGACGCCTCCGCGGGCACGACACGTACCGAGTGCAACAGCAGCCCCAGCGCCGGGAGCACCTCAGTCGAGGGCTCAAGGGCGTTGGTGAGCAGTAGGAGATTGCTCACAATGCCTCCTTCCCGCGTCATGTCGGCGATAGCCGTACAAACACGTAAGGACCCGGGGGCTACGTTGCCCAGGTCCCGTAGTACGTGAGGATAACCCACGAGGAGTAAGCGTCCAGTGAAGGTCCACCTGGTGAACACCGGTTCTCCGAGTGGATTCGCCGTAATGGTGTGGTAACCCTGTGTGTGTTCGAGGAGTTGATTCACAGGTGGCGACGGGAACTGTCAGATATTGGGCCGCGGCCAAGGACGCGGCGGGCATCGCGGAGGAGCCTTTCGAGGCCGAGACCCTTGCCGAGCTGATGACGAAAATCACACCGGGCCGTGAAGAGCTGGCCCGCGTGCTGAAGCGGTCGTCGTTCCTGGTCAACGGGGATCCGGTGGGCAGACGGGCGCACGAGACGATAGTCCTGGCCGAGGGGGCGACGGTGGAGGTGCTCCCGCCCTTCGCGGGGGGTTGATCGGGTGCTATCGCCGACACGGCGTTTCGTACAGGATTGCAGGGGGAGGGCACGCGAACGGGTCCCCCTCGGGCCGGAGAATGAACAGGGAGTCGGATGCGCAAGCTGATCGTTTTTCTGGTCCTGCTGCTCGCTCTCGTCGCGATCCTGGACAGGGTCGCCGTCGCCGGAGTCCAGCGTGAGATCGCCACGCAGGCGACGGCCAAGTACGACCTGGAGTCCCCGCCGGAGGTCACCATCGAGGGCATCCCCTTCCTGACCCAGGCGATCGCCGGGCGCTACGAGGAGGTCAAGGTCGCCGCGGGCGCGATGACCGTCTCGGGTGTCGCGCTGTCGAGCGTGGACTTCACCCTTTACGGTGTCACCGCGCCGCTTGCGGACCTGGTGCTCCGCCCCCAGCAGGTCGACATGCGCGCCGAGCGCGTGGTGGGGTCGGTGGTCGTCCCGGTGAAGACGCTCAGCCAGCGGGCGCCCCGCGGGATCAAGGTCGACATCGTGGGCGACGCGCTCAACGTCAGCGGGGAGATCACCGTGCTGGGGCAGAAGGTGCCGGTGAAGGCGGCGCTGAAGGTCGAGATCGTCGAGGGCGGCCTGCAACTCGTCCCCGGGAAGGTGACCCTGGGCGGCGGCATCCCGGTGCCCGATCCCGAGCGGTTCATCAACTTCCGGATCCCGATCGGGAAGCTGCCGTACGACGTCAAGCTGACCGACATCAAGGTCGCGCCCGAGGGCCTGCGCATCTCGGGTGAGGCCTCCGATGTGCCGCTGAGAGGCTGAACGTGCCCCGTGTCTGAACCGGATCGTCCCGCCGTACGTCGTGGGGATGTGAGTCAAGCCGGAACCGCCGACGAGCAGCTTGTCAGAGCGCTCTTCGACGAGCACGGCGGGCCACTCTACGGTTACGCGCTGCGGCTGACGGGCGACTCGGGGAGAGCGGAGGATGTCGTGCAGGAGACGCTGTTGCGGGCCTGGCGCCATCCGAACGCGTTCGCCGGCCGCTCCATCCGCGCGTGGCTGTTCACGGTGGCCCGCAATCTCGTCGTCGACCAGCACCGGGCACGTAAGGCGCGCCCGCCGGAGACGGGCGACGAGGCGCTCGCCGTGGTGCCCGCCGATGACGAGCTGGAGCGGGCGGTGGAGTCGTGGGCGGTCGCCGAGGCGCTGGCCGCGCTGCGGCCCGAGCACCGCGAGGTGCTGGCCGAGGTCTACTACCAGGGGAAATCCGTCGCGGAGGCGGCCGCGTCGCTCGGCATCCCCGCCGGAACGGTTAAGTCGCGCACGTATTACGCGCTTCGGGCGCTCAAGCTGGCGCTGGAGGAGCGGGGGCTCGCGCCATGATGACCTGTGACGAAGTACGGATGTCGCTCGGGGTCTACGTGCTCGGAGCCCTGGAGCCGGACGAGCGCGTGCTCGTCGAGGCCCATCTCGCCGAGTGCGCGGAGTGCGCGGCGGAGCTCGCCGAGCTGAGCGGGGTGGCGACGTTCCTCGGCAGGGTGTCCGAGGACGACGTGGCGCAGGTGGCGAGCCCGCCCACGGCGGTGCTGGAGCGGCTGCTCAGCGCCAAGGTCAAGCGGCGTCGCATCACCCGGCTGATGCTCCTCCTGGCGGCCTCGGTCCTGGTGGTCGGGCTCGGTGGCGGGACCTTCTGGGCCGTCGTCCAGTCCCCGGGGGACGTCATGACGGTCGCCGGGTCCGCCGCGCCCGAGTCGGCCGCGGACCTGAGCACTCAGGAGCACGCCGAGCCTCTCTCGGCCGCCGCGCCCGAAGCCAGGACCAAGGCCTCTCCCACCTCCGTGCCCAGCGCCGACTCGCAGCTCCTGCTCGCCCCGAGCGACCTGCGGGTCACCGGGGAGTACGGCACGATCCGCGCGGTGGTGACCGCGTCCGCCGGGCAGGGGGCGACCACGGTCAAGGTCGTGCTCACCGGCGTGGCCAAGGGCACACGCTGCCGGCTGGACGTGATCGGGGACGGTGGCGTCAGGGAGACGGCGGGCAACTGGACCGTCAACCGGGCCGCCTATGACAAGTCGGGCGCCTTCACGGGCACCACGACGATCCCACCGGAGCGCATCACGTCGTTCGAGATCGCCACCGCCGAAGGGCGGGTGCTGCTCACGGTGGACGTCCCCTGAGCCTGTCCGGCGCCGACAGGGCCGCGCGGCAGGCGAGGGCGTTCGGTGCGGGGGCGTTCCGGGCGCGGAAACGGCGCCGGATGGCTGAGCGGCGCGGGAATGGCCCGGAGCGCCCGCCTGTTGTCGTGTTCCGTGACCGGATTGACGGTGCTGGTCGTCACTCTCGCCCTCGCCACGCTCGTGGGCGTGGTGGTGCGGCGGCGGAACGGCGTGGCGCGAGAGGTGAGGGGCGAGGTGGAGCGGCTCACGTCCGGCGACATCCACGCGGAGCTGGGGGAACGGGCCACGCTGGTGCAGTTCTCCAGTTCCTTCTGCCAGCCGTGCCGGGCGACCCGGCGGATCCTCGACGAGGTGGCGGGGATGGTGCCCGGCGTCGCGCACGTGGAGATCGACGCGGAGTCCCACCTCGATCTGGTCCGGTCGCTGAACATTCTGCGCACCCCCACCGTCCTCGTCCTCGACGCGTCAGGGCGGGTGGTGCGGCGCGCATCCGGCCAGCCCAGGAAGGCCGACGTGATCGGCGCTCTAGGTCTGGTGATCGACGGATGAACGGGTCACCCTATCGTTCCTCAAATGATCACGTCTCAGAAATTGGACAGGGATGTGACAGATGGCGGGACGCCGGGGTACTGTCGTGGACATGAACCCCACGACAGAGCTGCTCACAAAGCGGCGCGCGGTTGATTTCTGCCGCGTGACCACCGCGCTCTGTCGTATTTCCTAAAGGGCGATCTCAAGCGGCCGTCGAGCCGCACCGATCTGCACAACCCTTCAGGAGCATCAAGCGATGCAAGCTGATCCCCGAGCTCTCCGCTTCACCGCGGCCGTCACAACAGTCGTGCTCGCGCTCGTCCTCGTGACGGGCAGTGCGTGGCTGCTGGCCGCACAGGCCGTGGCGTTCGCACTGGGCATTCTCGGCCTCGCGCCGTACGGGATGGTTTTCAAAGGGATAGTGAAAAGCCCTCCGAAGGAGTTGGAGGACGCCGGCCCGCCGCGCTTCGCGCAGGGAGTCGGCCTCACCTTCGCCCTGGTGGGCTTGGTCGGATACGTCGCACAGATCACGCCGCTGGCCCTCGGGGCCACCGCGGCGGCACTTTTCGCCGGATTTCTCAACGCCGCTTTCGGCTTCTGTCTCGGCTGCGAGATGTTTTTGATCATTCGCCGCCTACTACCCGCCGCACGATGATCCTGGAGGATCAAAATGAGCCGCTCCGCCGTCCTGGTCGACGCTGACTGGGTCGAGGCCAACCTCGATACCCCCGGTGTCGTTCTCGTTGAAGTGGACGAGGACGCCAGCGCATATGACAAGGGCCACATCCGTGGCGCCGTGAAGGTCGACTGGAAGAAGGACCTGCAGGACCCGGTCCGCCGTGACTTCGTCGACCGCGAGGGCTTCGAGGCGCTGCTGTCCGCCCGTGGCATCGCGGGCGACGACACCGTGGTTCTCTACGGTGGCAACAACAACTGGTTCGCCGCCTACGCGTACTGGTACTTCAAGCTGTACGGCCACGAGAACATCAGGCTTCTCGACGGTGGCCGCAAGAAGTGGGAGCTTGAGTCCCGCGAGCTGGTCAAGGACGTTCCCAGCCGCCCCGCCACGGACTACAAGGCCAAGGAGCAGGACCGGTCCCTGCGCGCCTCCCGCGACGAGGTCGTCGCCGCGATCGGCAAGCTCAGCCTGGTCGACGTGCGCTCGCCCGACGAGTTCACCGGCAAGCTGCTCGCCCCCGCGCACCTTCCGCAGGAGCAGGCGCAGCGTGTCGGCCACGTGCCCACCGCCCGCAACATCCCGTGGTCCAAGGCTGCCAACGACGACGGCACCTTCAAGTCCGACGAGGAGCTCAAGGCCCTCTACGAGGGCGCGGGTGTCGACTTCAGCAAGGACATCATCGCCTACTGCCGCATCGGGGAGCGCTCGGCCCACACGTGGTTCGTGCTGCACGAGCTCCTCGACCAGGCCGGTGTCAAGAACTACGACGGTTCATGGGTTGAGTACGGCTCGCTGGTCGGCGTGCCGATCGAACTGGGAGAGGCTCGATAATGACTCAGGGATGCGCTGCTCCGGAACAGACGATTGCCCTTCCGGCCGGGATCGATCTTACGAACCAGGCCGTCATCCAGGGCGTGGTCACGGGCGCGGGCACGGCCTACGCCCGTCTGCTCGACCACTCCGGTGAGTTCACCGGTGAGGTCGTGGTGTCCGAGGAGGGAATCTTCCGCTTTTTCGCCGCCCCCGGTGACTGGACCGTCCGCATCATCGCGGGCGGCGGCGTCACCAAGGACATCCCGGCCCAGGCCCGCCTGGGTGAGGTCACCCAGCTCGCGGTGTCCGTCTGACCCTTCGGTCCGACGCCCGCCGAGCCGGCTCGGTAAAAAGGACCGGCACTCCCTCGGGGGCAACGACGAGCTGGTCGAGGCCCGGTCCGGCATCATGTTCACGCTGGTGGTCGTGGGCGGTGTCGCGCTGATCGCGGCCCCCTGGCTGGCGGCCC
>NZ_JBEXUE010000217.1:0-16185 GCF_040614275.1 Streptosporangium sp. NPDC006013 | reverse complement strand
CGTCGGTCACCGCAGCACGCTGCGGCTCCCTCCTCCGCCTTGCGAGACACCACCTGACCGATCCTCGCCACGGCAAGATCCACAGGACAGGTCCTAGAAGCCCACTGATCCGGTCGCGGGACCGTTCTCCCGGTCACGGCGGCCTACCGGCGCCATCTCCGGGAGCGGGGCGGCGCGGGGGCGACACACCGCCGGCCGGAAGCGCCTAGTTGAGCCGGAAGGTCTCCACGAACGTGTCGACGTGCCCGCTGGCCTCGGCCCACTGCCCGGCGGGTGCGAAGAACCAGAACATCCCGACGCCGCCGGAGTCACGGATGACGCATCGGGCGTACAGCCGGAAGGGCATGCCCGACGCGTCCTTGTGCGCGAAGCCGAACTCCAGCTCGGCACCGTCGCCCCCGGCGAAGGAGATCGGGCGCCGGACGAGTTCCCGGTAGGAGTCGGGCGCGAACGTGTCCTTCCTGAGCGCGTCGCGCAGCTCGTCGAGGATGGCGGCGGGGGCCCGGGTCTCCTTCCGGCTGAGGTTGGCGAAGGCTCCCAGGTACCAGGAGGACGAGGAGAGGATCGAGCTTTCCGGCCGGCTCCAGCTCACCTGGTCCTCGGCCTCGTCCTTGGTCCAGCCGTCGGGCACCGCGATGGAGAATCCACGGGAATCCTTGTGGAGTGTGAAGCCGCGCGGCAGCGAGCCGGGTACCGGGGAGGACGGCGGGTTCTGGCCGGATTCCCCACCGGAGCCCGTGGGGGCCGTCGAACCTGCGCCGGGACCGGGCGTTCTGGCGCTCTCCGGCGTGGCGGAGCCGCCCTGGACTCCCCAGATCACCGCGGCGGCCACGGCGACCGCCAGCACAGCCGCCCCCGCGGCCACCATCACCTGGGGGCGAGGCCACCGGGAGGCGCCGGACCGGGCATGATCGCTCGAAGAGGTCGGCCCGCTCCCGGCCCGTCCGCCGTCTTCGGCCGGCCCCGGGGCCGGCCAGGCGGGTCCGGTGTACCCGGTCGGGCCTGGGATCTGCCAGGAACGTCCGTCCTCCGGCGAACGCGCGTTCACCCGGTCCGGTGCGGCTCCGGCGGCCACCGGCGCGAGCAGCGCCTCGGCCTGGCCGGCCGTCAGCCGCTCGGCGGGATTCTTCCTGAGCAGGCCCTCGATGACCGGGCCGAGCCGGTCCGCGTACCGGGCCGGCGCCGCCGGGCGGCTGATGATCGCCGTGATCGTGGCCATCGGGCTCTCCCGCTCGAACGGCCTGCGGCCCTCCACGGCCTCGTACAGCGTCACGCCCGTCGCCCACAGGTCGGAGGCGGCCGAGGCGCGCTCGCCGCCGAGCTGTTCCGGCGCGAGGTAGGGGATCGTGCCGAGCAACTGCCCGGCACCGGTCAGATCCGTGGTGTCGTGGACCGCCGCCGCGATCCCGAAGTCGGTCAGCACGGCCCGGTCGCTCCTGAGCAGGATGTTGGCGGGCTTGACGTCGCGGTGCACGATCCCCGCCGCCTCCGCCGCGGCCAACGCGGAGATCACCCGCAGTCCGATCTCCGCGACCCTGGCCTCGGCCAGCCGCCCCTCCGCCCTGAGTACCTCCGCCATGGACGGCCCCTCGACCAGCTCCATGACGATCCACGGACGGCCGTCCTCCTCGACCACGTCGTAGACGGTGACGATGCCGGGGTGGCCCCTCAGCGTCGCCGCGGTACGGGCCTCGCGGAGCGTCCGCAGCAGCAGTCGCTCGCGGTCCTCGGCGGGCAGCCCGGCGGGTGGCCGCACCTCCTTGACCGCGACGGTCTGGTGGAGCAACTCGTCCCTGGCCCGCCAGACGACGCCCATGCCGCCTTCCCCGAGAGGGGCCCGCAGGAGGTACCGGCCTGCCAGCACGCGTGACGGCTCTTCCGGCATGCGGGCGAACCTATCGCTTTCCTCGCTCCCGATCCACCGCGATACCGGTTCCGCGGTCCGGGACGCAGGCGATCGCGGAGCCCGTCAGTATCCCGCGGCGGGATCGATGACCCCCTCCAGCGGAAGGCCCGCCCGCAGGTTGCGTACGTTCCGCTCGACCCGCTCGCAGAACATCCGGGTGACGTACTCGGCGGAGTCGGCGCAGTGCGAGGTGATGAGCGCCCTGTCCTCGGCCCAGAGCGGGTGCCCCTCGGGGAGCGGTTCCGGGTCCGTCACGTCCAGCCCGGCGGCGGAGATCGTCCCGGCGCGGAGGGCCTCGACGAGCGCGTCGGTCTGGATGTGCGCGCCGCGGGCGACGTTGACGACGACGGCGTGCGCCGGCAGCAGGGCCAGCTCGGTGGCACCGATGACGTGGGTCGTCTCCGGCGTCAGGGCGAGGGCCAGCACCAGGATGTCGGTCTCCGGAAGCACGGCGGGCAGGGCCTCGGGCGGCAGCGTCTGCTCGGCGCCCTCGATGCTCTCCGCCCGGCGGCGGATCACCCGGATCCGGCAGTCGAACGGCCGCAGGAGCCGGATGAGCTCGGTCGCTATACCGCCGCCGCCGAGGATCGTCACCCGCCGGCCGTGCAGGGAACTGGGATCGACCGAACACCAGCGGGGGGTGCGCGCCTGCCGGGCGAGGTTGCGCAGGCAGGCCAGCATCAGCATGAGCGCGTGCTCGCCGACCTGCCCGGCGAACGACCCCTTGGCGCAGCTGAAGACCACCGGCCGGTCGAGCACGCCGGACGCGGTGAATCTCTCCACCCCCGCCCAGGGGAACTGCACCCAGTTGATTCGGGGGTGGGCGTCCAGAGCCGAGCGGAGCAGTTCCGGCTCACCGGGGATGAGCCACACCAGGCCGTCCGCCTCGGCGAGCGGGACATTGACGCCACCGCCGCCGGACACGGCCTCCTCGACCCTGAGGCGCAGGCGGTCGAGGTCGGGGGAGTTGGGGCGGTCGTAGGCCGCCCCCGCCTCCGGGGACGGGGCTATCGCGATTCGGGCTTCCATAACCGACATTCTGTACGTGGCCCACCGGCCGCGTACCTCGGCGTCCCACACTCGGCACCGGGCGCTGGACGGGATCGATCTGCCAAGCGACCTGAGAACGTCAGTGGCCTGCGACACGTGATGACAGTGGGCAGCGACACGAGAGCGTCAGTACCGCGGCACGGAAATGCCAGTAGGTGTGCTCTGACCGACCTGGGCCTGCCGGAAGACCCCGCAGGCTGCTTGCCAACTGCCACGAGAGTGTCAGTGGGTTTTGCCGCGAGATGTCAGCGGCCTGGC
The DNA here is from genome assembly GCF_040614275.1 of Streptosporangium sp. NPDC006013. NCBI lineage: Bacteria > Bacillati > Actinomycetota > Actinomycetes > Streptosporangiales > Streptosporangiaceae > Streptosporangium > Streptosporangium sp. NPDC006013. The sequence continues at coordinate 12,971 of NZ_JBEXUE010000217.1, read as the reverse complement.
CACAAGAGTGTCAGTGGATTTGCCATGAGGCGGCGCAGCCCGGTCATCGCCTGAAGGAACAGGCACCTTCAGCAGCAGCCGTCAGCCTGCCTACTTGCCTTACGTGGCTTAATGGCCTTCAAGCGGCTTGGGCCTCTTGGGCGATCCGTGAGTATCGCCACACGGTATCGTGATCCGATATCGGGATCCGTTCTAAGTGGAGGTCATCGTGGCGGGCACCCCCACCCCCACCGGTCAGGGACTGCTGGAGCGCCGCCTGGGCCTGGCCGACGCGGTCGTCATCGGGCTGGGCTCGATGATCGGCGCCGGTGTTTTCGCCGCCTTCGCGCCGGCGGCGCGCGCGGCCGGCTCGGGGCTGCTGCTCGGGCTGGCGCTGGCCGCGGTGGTGGCCTACTGCAACGCGACCTCTTCGGCGCGGCTGGCCGCCCGCTATCCCGCCTCCGGCGGCACCTACGTCTACGGGCGCGAGCGTCTGGGGGATTTCTGGGGTTACCTGGCCGGGTGGGGGTTCGTGGTCGGCAAGACCGCTTCGTGCGCGGCGATGGCGCTGACCGTCGGCTTCTACCTGTGGCCGGAGCACGCGCACGCGGTCGCGGTGGCCGCCGTGGTGGCGCTCACCGCGGTCAACTACACCGGGATGCACAAGACGGTCTGGCTGACCAGGGGGATCGTCGCCGTGGTGGTGGCCGTGCTGGCCGCGGTCGTGCTGGCCTGCCTCACCTCCGGCGCCGCGGACGCCACCCGCCTGGAGGTGACCTCCGATGCCACCGTCGCCGGGACACTGCAGGCGGCAGGTCTGCTGTTCTTCGCCTTCGCCGGGTATGCCCGCATCGCCACGCTGGGCGAGGAGGTCCGTGACCCGGCCCGTACCATCCCCCGGGCCATTCCGCTCGCACTCGGCCTGACCCTGGTGGTGTACGTCGCGGTCGCTCTGGCGGCGCTGACCGTGCTGGGCAGCACGGGCCTGGGCCAGGCCAGCGCCCCGCTGGCCGAGGCCGTGCGCGCCGCAGGGCTGCCCGCCTTGGCGCCGCTGGTCGGCGCGGGCGCCGCGGTGGCCGCGACCGGCTCGCTGCTGGCGCTGATCCTGGGCGTGTCCCGCACCACGCTGGCCATGGCCCGCGACCGGCACCTGCCGCACGTGCTGGCCGCCGTCCACCCCCGCTTCAAGGTCCCCCACCGCGCCGAGCTGGTCATCGGCGCGGTCGTGGCGATCCTGGCCGGCACGGCGGACCTGCGCGGCGCGATCGGCTTCTCCTCCTTCGGCGTGCTGGTCTACTACGCCATCGCCAACGCCAGCGCCTGGACCCTCACGCCCGGCGAGGGCCGCCCCGTCCGGCTGATACCCGCCGTCGGCCTGGTCGGCTGCCTGGTCCTCGCCTTCGCCTTGCCGCTGTCCTCAGTGATCGCCGGGGTCGCGGTGCTGGCCGCCGGCGCCGCCGCATACGGCCTGCGACGGGCGATCACGACCCGCTCATCATGACGCGGCCTTCTGGAAACAGGGCTGATAAGCCATCCGCACTGGGCCCGTTCCCCCGATCACCCATGACCGGCGGCCAACGCGCGGTTGGCTGAGCTGGGGCAAGCATTACCCATCTCATCGCATCGGATCACCGGCGATCGGGCAGGCACCCGGCGTGATGCCGTCCAGCCGGACCGCGTTGCACTGGCCAAGGGACGGAGCCGAAGGCGATGGACGAAGCAAGGGCCGACCGTGACACACCGATCGTGCGCCGCCGCGAGATGCTCAGTTGGCCCGTCGCCTTGGTCTGCGGCTCGGCGGTGCTGACCGGGTGCGGCACCACACGACAAGCCAGCAGCGCCGCGACGTCCACGCCTGCCCCCACCCGGGAACAGGCCCCCGAAGTGCCGGTCACGCCACCGGAAGACCTCATGCGCGAGCACGGGGTCCTCAAACGGGTCCTGTTGATCTACCGGGAGGGCATCCGGCGGATCAGCGCCGGGGAGCAGGTGCCCGCGCAGCCCCTGCACGCCGGAGCCGGCATCATCCGCACCTTCATCGAGGAGTACCACGAACAGCTCGAAGAACGCTACGTCTTCCCACCCCTGGTCAAGGCCCGCAAGCTGACCGATATCGTCTCGGTGCTGGTCCGGCAGCACCAGCGCGGACGCGTCCTGACCGGCCGCATCCTGGACGCCACCGCCCATCCCACCCCCCGGCAGGCCCGTCGCGACCTGGTCGCCAACATGGCCGCCTTCATCCGCATGTATGAGCCACACGAAGCCCGCGAGGACACCGTCGTCTTCCCCGCCATGCGGGAGGTCATCTCGCCCAAGGAGTTCACCGAGATGGCCGAGACCTTCGAAGACGAGGAGCACCGCCGTTTCGGCGCGGCCGGCTTCACCGGCATCGTCGGGCAGGTGGCCGACATCGAAAAGACGCTCGGCATCTACGACCTGAACCAGTTCACGCCCCGCCTATGACGATCCCCGGGCTGAGCGCTGGAGGCGAACCCACGACACTTCGGGCACAGGCGCGCTGAGGCAATCATCACGCTCAGGCTCAAGCCGTCCCCGGTGGCCGGTCCGCCTCGGGCAGCACCTCGCGCGCCAACTCCAGCAACGCCCTGCGATCCTCCACCAGCGCCGCCACGCCCGCCTCGGTGGCCCGGTAGATCCGTCGAACCCGGCCCTCGACCACCTCCTGCCGCGAGGACAGCAACCCCTCGGCCTCCAGCCGATGCAGCGTCGGATACAGCGTGCCGGGACTGATCGCATAGTCGTGCCGCTTGAGCTCCTCGGTCATCCACGCCCCGTGAATCTCCTGCTCGGCAGCATGATGCAGGATGTGCAGCCGCACCGCCCCGCGCTGAAACTCCCTCATCCTGGCCCACCATTTCGACTCGGCACGGCCTCCAGTATATGACGAAACCGATATCGGTCACCGATATCAGTGCCTTCTCTACGGCCGGCGCGAAGCGTTCGGCCAGGTCATCGGAATCATCGTCGGCGCCCCCGGCAACGCTCTGAGCCGCTACCCCGAGGGCAATACCGGCCGCGCCCGCGTCGGCCACCGAGCCCATGGCCGTCCCCGACGACCTGGCCGCCGTCCTGCGGGCCGCCTGATCCCGGCCAGGGCCGGCCCCCCTCCCCTCCTGCGTGCTCGTGCCGGCGTGAACCGAACGGCGACGGCCGGCACCTGGATGCCGCCGTGGTGGGGAACGCCGCTGGCGCGGGGGTTCAGGTCGCCGGGGTTCAGGTCAGGGCCTGGGCGGCGTACAGACCGGCCAGCGCGATGGCCAAGGCGCCCAGCAGCAGCCGCAGAACACTCTCCGGCAACCGCGGCTGCAGGTGAGCGCCGACGTAGCCGCCGATCAGCCCGCCCAGTCCGCACAGCAGGCCCAACCCCCACTCCGGCGCGATGTCGCCGGGGGTGCTCAGCGCCAGGACGGCGTAGGTGAGCGCTCCGGCGATCGAGGTGATGAACGGGGTCCGGGGACTCTACTGACGGGTAGCTACGCTAAGGACTGAGCCGCAGGTCGGCGGGGGTGTCCGGGGTTCGCCCGCTGCCGGTTGAGCTCGGTTTGGGGATACTGATCGGTAGTGGCTGGCTGCGTCCATACCGTCGAGGACGAGCCGGAGGAATAGGGGCCCGGTGAACGACACCACCACCACGAGCCCGACCGCGAGCGAAGAGCCTGCGGCCGGGCCCGGCTTCACCGTGCCGTCCCGCCCCGACGGCTGGCCCGACCTGCTCGGCCGCCGCCCCCTGACCAGCACGGAGCGTGCGGACCTGCGGCGGGCGCTGGAGGACGTCGAGCCCGAACCCGCCGGGACCGGACCGGACCCGCTGTTCCTGGCCTACCTGACCATCGACGGCCTGGACCGCGAGAGCGACCCGCGCAAGGCGATGCGGCTGCGCGGCCGGATCCTCGCCGCGGCCCGCAGCGCCGCCGAACAGCGCCGCACCAGATTCGATGCCACCCCGGCCAGCGTGACGATCGGGATCTACGGCCCTGACGCCGGCGCCCGGATCACCGTGCTGCGCGTCGCCCTGGCCGGACTGGTCGGCAAGCACGATCTGACCGTCCGCGACGGACCCTGGTGAACATCACCCGTTCTCGGCTTTCCGGGCGGCCCGGCGCGGAAGGATGCCCGGTATGAGCAAGCAGGTCAGGTAGGTGATGTACGAGACGCCGATGTTCGTCCGGGCCCGCAGCAGCCGGGTCACCCTACTCCGGCCCGGGTGACCGAGCGTCGAGACCTGTCTGGTGGCGTGCTTCGCACGGGTTACTGTGCGGGATTCCAGGCTTTGTGCACGAATTCCAGACGATTGCCGTCGAGGTCGGCGACGTTGGCCGCGTAGTAGCCGGAGGCGAAGTAGGTGCGGTCGGCCGGTCGGCCCTCGTCGACGCCACCGGCGTTGATCGCGGCGGTGTAGGCGTCGTCCACGGCCTGGTTGGTGGCGCACACGATGCCGAGGTAGAGGCCGGTCTCGCCGGGCTGCTGTCGTCGCAGCCAGATGCTCGATCCGATCCCGATCCCGGAAAGGTAGGTGGCGTCTGCGATGCCGAACAGGTCGGGGACGCCCTCGGGGCCGGTCGCGGCGTCGTAGTTCCCGAACGCACCCCAGCCGAGGGGCTTGAGCGCCTGGAGGTAGAACGCCAGCGACTTGTCGATGTCGGTCACGGAGATGTAGACGTGGTCGATCACTTGGCGGCTTCCTTCCAGGCGGCGGTGTTCGCGCGGGCGAAGTCGCGGAAGGTGCGGGCCGGTGTGCCGGTGATCTGCTCGACCGTGTCGGTGGTGCTCGAGCCGTTGCCGGAGGCGATGGTCTCGGTGAGCCGCCGCAGCACCGTCCCGTACTCGGCGGGGATCCCGCCCGCGACCGCGCCGGCGATCCACGCGTCGCGGTCCAGATCGACATGGGTGAAGGTCTGGCCGGTCGCCTCGCTGATGATGGCGGCGGCTTCGGCGACGGTCAGCGTCTCCGGGCCGGTCAGGTCGTACTCCGCACCGGTATGGCTGGCGGGGTCGGTGAGCGTGATCGCGGCGACGGAGGCGATGTCCTGCGCGTCGATGAACGCTTCGGAGCCGTTGCCGGTGGGCACGACGATGGCGCCGTCGACCGGCTTCAGGAACGTCTCGCTGAAATTCTGCATGAACCAGGCGGGACGCAGGATCGTGTGGCCGAGCTGCTGGCGTCCGGCCAGGTCGAGTTCGACGCTGCGGGTGGCCTCCTGCGGCGGAGCGTGTTCCATGCCGTACGCGCTCAGGAACGTCACGTGCCGCACTCCGGCGGCCTCGCTCTCGTCGAGGAACCGCGAGACGTCCGCGGCGAAGTCCAACCGCATGATCGGAGCGATCAGGTAGACGCGGTCGACGCCCTTCAAAGCGGGCGTATAGCTGTCGTGGTTCCTCCAGTCGAAGTCGACGTCGGCACCGGACCGAGCGGCGGAACGGACGGAGATTCCACTGCTGCGGAGGTCGGCGGCGACGCGGGAGCCGGTCTTGCCGGTCGAGCCGAGGACGAGGACGGTCGACTGCTGTTCATTCATACCCTCAACGATATGGACCCGAGGATGAGCTGAACAATGCTGAATACACTCAATAGGCAACGCGATACGATCGAAGCATGGATGTTTTGCATGACTATCTGGTGAGAGCTCGGGCGTCCGGCGCGGTCTTCGCTCGCTCGGTCGCCCGGCCGCCCTGGGGGTTGACGCTGCCCGGTTCCATACAGCTCTCGCTCCACACGGTGCTGCGCGGTCACGCCTGGGTATGGCTGGATGATCCGGCGCGAGCCGAGCGCCTGCTGCCAGGTGATCTCGCGATCATCGTGGGCGGCCAGGACCACCACATCGCCGACGAGCCGGACCCCGGCCGCTGCCTGACCCACGAGGAGTTCTGGACGGCCGGCACCGGCGGGGACGCCGATGATCCGCAAGCGGCCGTGTTCCTGTGCGGCGCGTACCGGCTCGCCGGTGACGTCGGCCGGAGCCTGATCCAGGCGCTGCCGCCGATGCTCGTCATCCGGCCCGCCGCACACGACCAGGTCCACGACGTGGTCGCGCTCATTTCCCGCGAACTCACCCACCAGGCGCCCGGCGGGCAGACCGTGCTCGACCGGCTGCTCGACGTCCTGCTGGTCCTGGTTCTGCGCAGCTCCTACCAGACCAGCCCCACAGCACCACGCTGGTACCACGCGGCCGAAGACCCACGGCTCAACCGTGCACTCCAGGCGATGCACCAACACCCCGAACACGCCTGGACCGTGCCGCAACTCGCACAAGTCAGCGCGATGTCACGTCCCGCGTTCGCCCGCACCTTCGAGCGGGCGCTCGGGCAGCCGCCGATGCGGTACCTGACCGACTGGCGGCTGACCCTGGCCCGCGAATACCTACTGGCAGGCGACCTCACCATCGAGCAGATCGCCCACCGCACCGGATACAGCTCGCCCAACGCCTTCGCCGCCACGTTCCGCCGCCACATCGGACTACCTCCCGGCCGCTGGCGGCAACAAACCACCCCATAGCCGGGCAGGTATCCCGCATCGGCGCTGCCGGGATTAAGCAACGGATCCAGGTGACGGCCCTCACACAGGCGTCATGTAAAGTCCGAGACGTCGATATCGCTGAAAGTGACTGAGGAGATGCGATGAGTGTTCATTCGTCGATCTCGGGTCAAGAGGCGGCCGACCGGCTCGCGATCCGTGAGCTGTTCGACGCCTACGCCTACTGCGCGGACACTCGCGACGCCAAGGGGCAGATGGCCCTGTTCACCGAGGACACGCACTTCGTCGTCCACATCGACGCCCGCGATCCCGTGCCGTCGCAGGAGCTGACAGGGCGAGACTCCCTTGCTCCGGTGTTCGACGCGCTCAACGCCTATGCCGCCACCATGCACTTCAACGGCCAATACACGGTCGACCTCGCCGGGGACCGGGCCTCCGGGGTCGGCTACTGCATGGCGCAGCATGTCATCGAGGCCGACGACGGCACCCGGACGATCATGACCGCGTGGATCCGCTACGTCGACACGATGGTCCGGCAGCCGGACGGCGGCTGGCTGTTCGCCGAGCGCAAGCTGATGGTCAGCTGGACCGACACCCGTCCGTCCACGCCCTGAGGTGTGACGTTCGGAGCGTGAGGGCGGACGGGAGGCTCTACACCGCCCGGATGTGCGAGGGCGTCACCCCGATCAGCGTTGCCGACTACAAGGGCACCGGAGCGAACTGGCGCTACCCACCCCGTGATCGAGTCTTGAAGCCGCGCTCCGGTAGTGTCGTCAATAGACGGTTTAACGACAGGGCCCGAACCGGGCCCCGCGGCCCGCCGGGAAACCGGACATGAGGTGACGAACCAGGGCGTCCGGCGGCCGATTTCGCGGGGGAATTGACGACAGGATTTTCCGACAGGTAGAACGGGGCTCCGCACCCACTTTCCGAGGAGCCCCGGTGCAGATCGTCTACTCCCGCGCCTCCACCGCGACCCAGTCCCTCCTCCGCCAACGCCACATCCTCACCGAGGCCGGCCTCCTCGTCCGGACCGAGGGCGTCGCCGAGGGCTTCCGTCCCGCCGACGGTGTCCGGCTGTTCGAGGACCCCGCCACCACCTCGAAGGTCCCGGCGCTGGACCGGCCCGCGTTCGGACAGGTCGCCGCCGCGGCCCACCCCGGCGACACGCTCACGGTGTCGGAGCTGTTCCGGCTCTGCCGCGACCTCGTCGACATCCACAACGTCCGCGCTTGGTGCCAAGCCCGCGGCGTCGTCCTGCGCGTCCTGTCCGGGCCGCTGTCGAACTTCCAAGACCTCGCCGCCAACGACGCCACCACCGACCTGCTGATCAACGTCATCACCGCCGTCGGCCAGTTCCAACGCGACATCCAGAACGAACTCACCGTCGAAGGCGTCGCCGCCGCCGAAGCCGAAGGCCGCTACCGCGGCCGACCACCCGCACTCACCGGCACCGACCGCGAAGACGTCCGGGCGGCCTACACCGAGCAAGGCGCCTCGATCGCCGCACTCGCCCGAACCCACGGCGTCAATCGCGCCGCCATCCGAACCGCGCTCGCCGACCTCTTGCCCGATCGGAGCGTCCCAGCCCCTCGATCACCCTGACCGAGCCACGCCCTGACCTGCGGATCCGTCCTTAGCGTAGCTACCCGTCAGTAGAGTCCCCGGACCCCTGAACGTCGTGGCCAGCGCGGCGGGTGCGACCTGGGCGACCGGGAGACCACGCCCGACCAGGATCGGCCCGAGCAGTGACCCGCCGCCGATGCCGTACATCCCGCCCACCGTCCCCACGGCCACCGCAAGCGCGGTGATCGTAGGCGCAGACGGGCCGTCCAGCGCGCCGTGGCCGCGGGCCGGGCGCACCGTGCGCACGCACAGCCATAAGCCCAGCGGAAACAGCAGACAGACCACCAGCAGGCGAAACACCCCAGGGCCGGGAAGGAGGAAGACCCGCACGAGCGCGCCGATGACGACGCCAGGCAAGGTGCCGAGCACCAGCAGGCGCGTCAGCGGGCCGCCGAGATGGCCGCGTTCGCGGTAGCGCAGCAGCGCACCGGGGGTGGCCACGACGTTGAACAACAGGTTGGTCGGCGTCACCGCCGAATTCGGCACCTGCAGCACGCTGAGCTGGACCGGCAGCAAGAACACCGCACCCGACACTCCGACCGGAGTGGTGACCACTGAGATGAGTAGGCCCGCGCTGAAGCCCAGCAGCGCTTGCCACCAGCTCATCGGCTCATCATCTCCGCCACCACGTCCCAGAGTGTGTCAGATGGCGCCGTCGCGCGGCGATACGCCCATCCCACCGTCCAGGCGAGTATCACCGCCGGACGGGCCGGACGGGCCGGACGGACTGGTCGCGGCGGCGGGGCGGGGGAGCCGGCCAAGGCCGGGAACGTAGCGGCCGACGCGAGCGGCGTAAGCCTGGTAAGCGGGGCCGTGCACGGCCAGCAGATGGGGCTGTAGGCCTGGTGGCCGGTGCCATCGCCGTGCAAGCCATCACCTGACGGAAGGCCGTGTCGGGTCGGACCTGGGCCCCACCGTGATCAGTCACGACGAGCCGAACGCTCGCGCACTGACACTCACGCGGCAAATCCACTGACACTTTCATGGCAGTTGGCAGCTCGTCCGCCACCCGGAGGTGAGCCTCTTTCTTCGCACCACTCGCGGTGGCCGCGGCGGTCCGGGACTCCTCGGCCTGGCGCCTGAGCTCCTGGGGGTTCTTCTTCGCGCTGTTCCTCACAGGGTTCTCCTGTCTGGTGCCGGGGCGGGATCCCGCGCCGGACCGGTGCGGGTGGGAGGCTTTAGGCGCGTGCGGGGCCGGTTGGGACGGTCCCGCACGTGCTCACTTCTTCTTGCCGCCGAAGCTGCGGCCGATGCCGCCGTGGTGGTCGCCATGGACGATCACGGCGCCGTCCCCGGTCACGACCGTGGTGTTGACGTAGAGGGTTCCGGTGCCCAGATGGACGGGGTCGGCGTTCCCGCTGATGACGACTCCGACGTCGCCGCACATGTCGTCCTCGCTGGTGCCGACGACTCTGCCGTTGATGATGTTCATGCTGGGTGTCCTTCCGGTAAAGGTGTTCAGGGTGGCGGACTACACGACGACGGGCTTGGCGATGTCGAGGTGGTCGACCTCGACGCCGATCCCGGCCGCGCGCAGCCAGACGGCGACCTCTTCGGCGATGGCGACCAGGAGGTCCTGGCCGATCCGAAGTGGGCCGACAAGCTCACCGACGCGGACCGCCGGGCGCTGTCGCCGCTGTTCTGGACCCATGTGAATCCGTACGGCCGGTTCGAGCTGGACATGAACAGCCGCCTGGATCTGGAGCTTGCGGCTGCGATGACAGTGCCTGGCCCACGTGGTCCGCAGAGCGAGGCCTCAACTACAAGGTGACCCGAGCTACTGCCGGATGGTCGTAGAGCGCGGGAAGGTGCACCGAGAGGCCCGTCGGTAGGCAGCGGCCGTGGCAGCCGATGCCGTACTGCCGGACAGCCGAGGCGAGGGCGTGGATCAGCTCGGGGTTGTGGCGCCAGCGCCCAACTGCCGCTCGATCTCCGCGGCCGGGAACGGCGTCTGCTTGCTCTCGGTGAACAGACGGCGAAAGAAGGAGTCCAGGACGACGGTAGGGCGTGCGTGCCGGTCGATGATGGCCGTGATCTCGGGCGGGATGTCGCCAGGTCGCCGGCCTGCGATCCAGTCGTGCAGGAAGACTTCACGTTCCGTGTCACCGCGCACGCCGTCGAGCAAGTGGTATTGGAGCAGGTGGCTCGCGGTGTAGCAGTGGTCGTACGCGAGGTGGTCCGAGAGGAAGTTGGACTCGTCCGCCGAAAGGTCGAAGCGGGAGCTCAGAGCAAGTCCGAAGTCAGCGAAGTAGAGCTGGCGGCCATCGGTCAGGATGTTGGCAAAGTGAGCATCGAAGTGGACAAGTCCGCGAGAACTCATGAAGGCAGCTCCGCTCGTCAGAGCTTCCTCCACCCAGCGGAAGGGCGAGCCGTCCCCACCTTCCGGTACGGCGGTTTTGCGGTGGTCGGCCAGCCATCCGGCGAGTGTGTGCGGCACGTGCTCCAGGAAGAGCGCCAGGCTGCACGAGGACTGGCCGATGGCCTCCAGCCGGTCACGAACGGCGGGTGATCCCTCCCAGTGCGCGACCGCCCCATCGATGCCGCCGAATTCGTCGACGAACCCCTTGGGTGGGGAGTCGGGTAGAACCCGCCAGTGGTACATCAGGGGAAAGCCTTCGTACTCCCGTCCGAGGACCCAGTTGGTGGTCATGGTGTGTACGGCCAGTTCACGCCAGCCTCCGAACCCGACCGAGCCCACCCCGTACTGGTAGAACAGCGGCAGTCCGAACAGATTCGCCGTCGAGCGCACATTCTCCGGCCGCAGCTCGACATCGGTCAGCGGGATCCGTTTGATGAAGACCCGCCTCCCGCTGATGTCCAGCTCCGCCGACCTGCCGCCGATGCCGGACCCGAGCGCGGTGGCTTCCGCCACGGCTTGGCCGAGTCGGCGGTCGCTCAGCAGCGACAGCTGGGTGGAGACCGCTCCGTAGGCGGCCAGGCGCGCGGCGTACCGCGAGTCTGGGTTGGGCATCAGTGGTGGCTCCTGAGTCTCCCCGCCGGGCGTTGGCGAGCTATCGGCATGATCGGCCCTATTCGACAGGGCCAGCATGCTCTCACAAACGCTCGTTTCCGGGACGCGCCCACGAACCACACCAGCCCTAGATCAACTCCTTAGCGTTGTTTCGCTGGAAGCTACGGGCGGCCCCATTAAGAAGTAAGGGGCTACTCCTGCGGCCCGAAAATCTCCTCGACGAACAGCGCTGTGGGCAGGTCAGACAACGCCTGGATCCGCACCTAACCGAGTGCCGGCGGGTGCTCGGCTGGACGGCGTCCCCAGGCCGAGATCAGCGGCGCGAGTGTCAGGTCGAGTTCGCCCGCGTGGATGGCGGCCAAGTGTGCGTCGATCTCGGCGTCGTCGGCCAGGCCGGCCGCGAGCAGCTCGCCGCGCACGTGCCGGATGGTCGCCGCCTCCAGCCGGTCGCAGGCCAGCCCGCCGACCGGGAAAGAGCCCGCCGCGGCGACATCTACCAAGCCGGCCTCACGCAATGCCCGCGGCAGTGTCCGGCCGTAGCGCAGGTCCGCGCCGCGGCGCGTCAGCAGCTCCCGGACCGCGTCGCGCAGCCGGTTGGCCCGCCGCTGCGCTGGGCCGCTGTCGTCCAGGCATGCCAGTGGCTGCAGAGCGGTATCGGCGTCCTCGACCAGCAGCCAGCCGCCGGGCCGCAGCGCCGCCGCCATCGTGGCCAAGGCCCGAGCCCGGTCGGGTACATGGACCAGCACGAGCCGGGCGTGCACCAGATCGAACGCCCCCGGCTCTGGGGGCGGATCAGCGGCGACGTCGTGCCGGCGCATCTCGTACCCGCCACCTGCCTTCAGCCACGACGGGTCGATGTCCGTGGCCAGCACGTGCCCGGTCGGACCGACGGCCGCCGCGAGCGCCTCCGGGATACTGCGGCCACCGGCCCCCACCTCCCAGCAGCGCGAGCCAACCCTGACCCCCAGTCGATCGAAGTGCCCCCGCGTCACACCGTCGAACAGCTCGGCCAGCCAAACGAATCGCTCGCCCGCCTCGGCGCGCGCGTTGTCCAGCAGGTACCCGCGGGCGGGAGCGGACTCTCCACCGAGCGCGGTAGTCCTGCCTATCGGATCCGGTCGGCCACCGACGTGCGGCGGGCGGGGCAAGGAGGTCATAACTACATGATCACCTCCCCAGACCACCAGCGCCACGACGACGGGAGAGGGACATCTCACACCGCCAGCGAACCCCGCACGTCCTACAGCACGGTTCTGCACCGTGACGCGCCGGAAGGGGTACATGTCTAGGCCACGCCCTCCATCTCACAGCTGGCAGACCCGCACGGCCAGCACATCGCGCACAACGGGGCGTCGCTGACGCTCTCGTGACGCATCTACTGACACGGATGAACCCGGTCAGGGCGGCGAAGATGTGGAAGACCAGGCAGCCGCCGGGGGTGGTGCACGGATGGCGCTGTGGTCGACCGGGCTTTACGAGGACCAGTTCTCCCAAGCAGCCTTTAGGACGTTCGCCACCTCTTCGCTCATTTGATATTCGTCGTTCATTTTCTTGACAAGAGACACACGGCCGTAGGCGTCACAGGCTTGATCGATGCCGCGAATCGCTTCTGCGATCCCATCCGTATTGGCTTCGGCCTCCTGGGCGAGCTTAGTCAGCGAATATATCTGATCTGGATGGTCTGCAAGTACATGCAAAAGCACTTGAGCATAAGGGATGCGCCTGCAATGTTTGAACAAAAGGGCGGCATCGACAATCGATTCTTCCTTGAAAACCCATGGCATCGAAAGCCCTGATGGATTTGACATGTTTCCTCCGCAAGCAGGGGGCGTCCATCCGATCCAAAAACACTACGGGTGGGGTGGGCGGCCCCGGCGTGGGAATTTAAAAAAAGGTGGGAAT
>NZ_JBEXUE010000216.1:0-16242 GCF_040614275.1 Streptosporangium sp. NPDC006013 | reverse complement strand
GCGCAGATCGCCGAGGAGCCCGGCCCTCGCGTCGGTTCTGCGTCGGTTGTAGGTGTTCTCGGTCAGTCCTGAGACGGTCTGCCCTCAGTCGTACGGCAGTTCTCGAGGAGCTCCGCGTACCGATCGGGTCGCCGCGCCCGCGTGACGGCCGTGACCACGGCACCGATCACGAACGACGCGGCGAGGGCCACCAGGATCGCGGTGGCCGCAGCGTTGGTCCCGACGAGGAGGTCGAAGTTGCGCACGATCATGTAGAGCACGAAGCCGAGGCCGATCAGGGACAGGACCGGGGCGAGCACGGAGCCCCACAGCGGGGTGTCCGCGTGGTACCGGCGGTGGAAGGCGATGACCGAGATCGAGGTCAGCGCCATCAGGGCGATGACGCCGAGCGTGGCCGCGCCGGAGAACCAGGTGTAGACCTCGGTGATGGGGTCGAGGCCGAGCAGGAGCATGAGGACCAGCACCACGACCGACATGACGGTCACCACGACCGACGAGCGAGACGGGGCCCGGTGCTTGGGGTGCACCTCGCCGAGGAAGCCTGGCAGGAGCTTTCCGTTGGCGAGGTTGAACTGGTAGCGCGCCACCACGTTGTGGAAGGAGAGCACGCAGGCGAACACGCTGGTGATGAGGAGGATGCGGACGGCGTCCTCCATGGCCGTGCCGACGTACTGCGTGGCGAGGTTCTGGACCACGTTCGAAGGGTCCGAGCCGGACACGGCGGCGGCGCCGTCCGCGCCGATTCCGATGGCAATCGAGTAGGACGTGAACGCATACATCGTTCCGATCAGCGCCACCGCGATGTACGTCGCCCGCGGGATCGTCCGGGTCGGGTTGGTGGCCTCGCTGCGGAAGACCGCGGTGGCCTCGAACCCGATGAACGCGAAGAAGGCGAACATCAGCCCGAGGCCCGGGGTGCCGTCGAAGGCATGGCTGGGGTCGAGCGGCTGCGCCGAGAAGCCGGAGGCGCCGCCCTGGGCGAGGATGGCGATGTCGATCACGAGGACGACCAAGGCCTCGAGCACCAGCGCCACGCCGAGGACCTTGGCGCTGACCTCGATGTCCCGGTAGCCGAGCAGGGCAACAACGATCAGGAACGCGAAGGTCAGCACCCACCAGTCGACGGTGAGCCCGAGGTACTGGTCGACGACGGCCGCGGCAGAGACGCCCAGCAGGGCGTAGAGGCCGATGAGAAGTAGGTAGTAGGAAACCAGCGCCAGCGAGGCGGTGCCGGCGCCGGAGATCTTGCCGAGCCCGGCCTGGACGTAAGAGTAGAACGCGCCTGCGTTCTGCACGCGTCGGCTCATCAGCGTGAAGCCGACGGCGAAAATGCAGAGCACCACGACGGCACCGAGGAAGTACAGGGGTGCCGCCGCGTTGCCGCTGAGGGCGAACACCAAGGGGAGGACCGCACAGGCGGCACCGAGCGGCGCCACGGCCGCGATGACCATGAAAACGATGGATCCGACGCCGAGGCCTCGGTGCAGCAGGGCGGTCTTCTCGCCGGGGCCCGCAGGCTCTGCTGTCTGGGGGTCGCTGTACGCCGTCATACGCTGACTCCTTGCTCGTGCTTTCCTACCGGGAGCCGAAGGTGGGTGTGGCTCGTGGCCCGAGCCACCAGAGCGTTCAGGGAGCCGACAGTGACGCACCCCATACCCAATTGTCTATTGGCTCGATATTCAGACCTTTAGGGGCCGGGTGTCAAGACCCTCGAGGCAGACGGCGGAATTCCGTCCGCGGGAGGTCAGTCCTCGGGGGTCACGTACGCTGCGGAGATGCCGCCGTCGACCCTCAACTCGTGACCGGTCACGTAGCTGGAGGCGTCGCTGAGCAGGTAGAGGGCCGCCTCGGCCATCTCCTCCGCGGTGCCGAACCGGCCCGTGGGCACGTGCACCATTCGCCGCGCCACCTCGTCCTCGGAGAAAAGTGCGCTCAGCATCGGTGACTGGACCGGTCCGGGACTCAGCACGTTGACCCTGACGTTCTTGCGGGCCAGCTCGACGGCCATCTCCCGCGACATCGCCACGACGGCCCCCTTCGAGGCGGTGTAGGCGATCTGGGGCACCGCGGAGCCCATGCTGGCGACCAGCGACGCCGTGTTGACCACCGCGCCGCCGCCACCCGCCACCAGGTGCGGGATGCCGTGCTTGCAGCACAGCATCACGCTGCTGACGTTGACGCGCAGGGTGCGTTCGAAGGTTTCGAGCTCCTCGCGCAGCACCGATGCGTCCTCGGCGAGCGCCACGCCGGCGTTGTTGAACAGGGCGTCGATCCGCCCATGGCGGCGGGACGCGCCGACGTAGAGCTCGGCCACCTGGGCCTCGGCGGTGAGGTCGCAGGCGACGAAGTCGTCCGCCCCTGTGTCGTCGGCCCCGACGAGGTCGACTCCGACGACGGTGGCCCCCTCCCGCTTGAAGACGGCGACTGCGGCCCGTCCGATGGCACCGGCGGCCCCGGTCACCACGACGACCTTGCCATCGAGCGCTCCGGTCACGAGACCCTGACCCCGAACCAGCGCGCGAGCCGGGTGCCGATCAAGTAGGTCGTGGGGCTGAACGCCCACTGGCTGATGATTTTGCCGCTGTTGGCGTGGAAGTAGCTAGGCACCTCGGTCCACACCGTCTGGGCCAGGCGGCGCTGGAGGCGGCGGTTGTACAGGTCGTGGACGGAGCGGCGCACGGAGATCTTAGTGGCCTGTCCGCGCACGAGCTTCCTGGCCAGCTTCGCGGCGAACCGCGCTTGGGCCTCGTAGAAGGTCACCAGCGGGATGCCGCTGGTGTTCGGACCGAAGATCATGAAAAAGTTCGGGAAGTTCGGCGTCATCAGCCCGTAGAGCGCTTCCGCACCCTCCTTCCACTGGTCGCGCAGGTCGACGCCGTTCTCGCCGAGGACCCGGAAGGTGCTGAGGAAGTTCGCCGCGTCGAAGCCGGTCGCCAGGACGATCATGTCCAGGTCGTGCTTCTTACCCTGGGCGTCGACCACTCCCGTGGGCGTCACGTTGGCCACGGCATGGGGGACCAGTTCGACCTTGGGGCTCCGGAGGGCGTGGTAGTAGGTGTCGCTCACGACCGTGCGCCGGGCCTCGACCGAGAACGGCGGCCGCAGCAGCTTCATCAGGTCCGGTCGCGACGACATCTCCTGCTCGAGGTAGGCCTCGACCATCTTCTGGCGCTTCTGGTTGACCCGGCCGCCGGTGCGGGCGTGGCTCGCATGGTACTGCCGGAGGTCGTAGTCGAGGTAGAGGCGGTAGCGGCGCCAGTAGTAGACCGGCTTGAACCGGTTCCACCGCCGCTCCCGCGGGCTGAAGTCCCGCGCCTGCTTCGGCAGCAGCCAGTTCGGCTCGATCTGGAAAACCTTGACCGCCTTGCCGTGACGCTCGGCCTCGGTCACGATCTGCACCGCCGACGAACCGGTCCCGAGGACGCCGACCGTCTTGCCCTCCAGGGACAGCTCGTCCCGCCAGGTCGAGGTGTGGCAGATGTCGCCCTCGAAGGGGGTCTCGCCGCGCATGAACGGCGGGATCAGCGGGGTGTTGAGGAACCCCACCGCTGAGATCACCGCTTTGAACGGCCCATGCGTCTCGCCATCGGCCGTCTCGATGGAGTAGGTCCGGGTGGACTCCGACCAGCGGACGGTGGCAACGCTCGTGCCGAGCAGGGTGCGCTCGTACAGCCGCCACTTGCGTGCGACGTGCTGGAGGTAGCCGAGTAGCTCGTGCCAGTCCGCGTGCGTGCGGGTCCAGTCGTAGGGCTCGAAGGAGAACGAGTAGATGTGCGACTCGAGGTCGACCTCGGCACCCGGGTAGCGGTTGACCCACCAGGTGCCGCCGATCTCCTCGGACCGTTCGAACATGACGAAGTCGTCGACGCGCTGCTTGATCAGGGCGATGGCGGCGGCGATCCCGCTGAAGCCGGCACCGATGATGGCGACGTCATGGGCGCCGTTCGCGGGTGACTGCTTGCCTTCAGGAGCATTCACGGGAACCTCGATCCGTCCTAAATGGTCATATGGTCTGATATTTAGACCATTTATCGAGAGTGTCGAGCCTGCGCGTGCGCGGCGGCCGCTTTCTCGAAGCACTCGCGGGGCGCGCGGATCACTCCGGCACCGATCTGGCCGCCGTCGCGGCCGGCGAGACCGACGTCCATGACGGGCAGCACGCCGGTCTCAAGCACCTTCCGCACGTCGACGGCGGTCGGCGTACCGCGGAACCCGAAGAGCGGGATCCGGTAGTCGGGGTTCTCCCCGTGAGTGATCTGGTACATCTCGCGGTTGCGCTCGATCATCACTTCGGGAGAGCCGCCCTGGTATGCCTGCAGGGACAGGGCGCAGGCCTGGGCGAAGCCACCGAGGCCGACGGTCTCGGTGATCGGCGACTCGCCGCCCATCCAGGTGATCTCGTCCTCGATGTGACCGGGGAAGAGCTTGCCCTGGTGGATCGGCGGCGGCCCTTCGAACCACTGGTTCCCCATCCCGGCGACCTTGATCGCGAAGCCCTTGCAGCTGAACGCCATGGCCGAAACCAGGGTCGAGTCGGCGACGCCCGCCATCGCGTCCGCGCTCGCCTTGGCCGCGGCCATGGACAGGCGGAGGAAGAAGTAGTCGTTCTCGGCGAGGTGGAGCATCGTCTCGCGCACGTTCGGCACGTCCTCGGCGACCATGTCCAGGGCGGCGGGCAGGATCTCCCGGCTGAACAGCACCGACGCCGCCGCGTTGCGGCTGTGGACCTCGTCGCCCATCCGCAGGGCCCGGGCGATGAGCGGCTTGAGCGCGATGCCACCCTGCCGGCGGATCGCTTCCCCCACCACCGGCGCGAGCACCTCGTTGACGTACACCAGCCGGTCGTGGACGCCCTGGTCGTAGCAGCCGTAGTTGAGCCGGCGCGGCTCCTTACCCTCGTAGAAGTTGCAGAAGCCAACGTTCCCGTGCGTGCGGTTCTCCACGACGAACACCGGCATGGACGCGGTGTAGATACCGGCCAGGGACCCGACCGCGCCGTAGTCGTGGCAGGCGCCGACGACGATCTCGCCGCTTTCAAACCCGGCGATCGCCTCCGTGCGCGTCGTGGCGAGCCGCTCGAAGAGCGCGCCCCCGATCAGCGCCTCGCGCTGCCCGCCGACGTACTCGGACCAGGGCATCGGGGCCCCGGAGGTGAGGACCAGGTTGTCCGTGTACCCGGGAATGACGTCGCGGGCGATGTCGACGTCGACCACCCAGGGGTCGGCCGTGGTGAGCCGCTCGAAGGCCTCGGCATTCGCCACGTCGATGTCGGGGGGGCTCGTGACGGCGGGCGTGGTCACCATGCGACGACCCCGCCGTCCACCAGGAGCGTCTGGGCGGTGATGAACGACGCCCGGTCCGAGAGCATGAACTCGACCACCTCGGCAACCTCGCGCGGTTCCCCGATCCGCTTGAGCATCGCGTACGAGGCGGCGACCTCCTCGCCGCCTGAGACCCGGGCCATCGACGGGCTCATCGGGGCCCGGATCACTCCCGGGGCGACGTTGTTCACGCGGATCCCCCGCGGCGCGAGCTCATCGGCCAGGTAGCGCGTGTAGGCCGCGATGCCGGCCTTCGTGGCGCCGTACACGGAGGCGCCGGTGAATCGGCTGAAGTGGCCGGTCAGGCTGCCCACGTTGACGATGGCGGTGCCGTGGGCCAGGCGAGGTGCGCAGACGTCGGTGACCCGTGCCATGCCGGCGATGTTCACCTGGAACATCAGCTCGAGCTTCGCCTCGTCGAGCTCGCCCAGGAAGGAGTCCCGCAGGACCCCGGCGCAGTTGACGAGACCGGCCAGCTGCTCCTCCGGCTCGAGGACAGTCGCGACGGCGTTCTCGATGCTGCCGCGGTCGGAGACGTCCATGACCACCGTGTCCACGCCGGCGAGCGAGGCGTCGGTCAGGTCGACGGCCTCGACCGCGTCCTTCAGGTCGGCAGCCACGGGATCGAACCCGCCCTCGACCAGGCGCCGGCAGATGGCCAGCCCGATCACGCCGGCGCCTCCGGTGATGATGACTTTACGATTCACCTCTCCACCTCTCGGTGTGTTGTCGGTCGTTGGTGCGCTGTTCGGGCGCACGCCGAGGACCCGACGGGACAGGTCCGAGCAGGCTCGGACCTGTCCCGTCGGGAAGTACGTGGGGCGGGGACCGCTAGTTGACCCGGCGCTCCCTGGCGCACCAGTAGGTCTGGCGGAGCTTGAACTTCTGGAGCTTCCCGGTCGCCGTGCGAGCCAGCTCGTCGCGGAACTCGATCCGCTTCGGGCACTTGTAGCCGGCCAGCCGCTCGCGGCAGTAGGAGATGAGCTCGTCCGGGGTCACCGTCTCGGAGGTCACGACCAGCGCCGTGACCAGCTCGCCCCACTTCTCGTCGGGGATGCCGATCACCGCGACCTCCCGGACAGCGGGATGGCCGGCGAGGACGTCCTCCACCTCGATGGACGAGACGTTCTCACCGCCCGAGACGATGACGTCCTTCTTGCGGTCGAGGATGGACAGGTACCCGTCCTCGATGCGGCCGCCGTCGCCGGTGTGGAACACGCCGCCTTCCTGGGCGGAAGCGGTCGCCTCCGGGTTGCGCCAATAGCCGTCGAGGTTGTGGTTGCTGGCGGCCAGTACCTCCCCGTCCGGGGCGACCGAGATCCGGACCCCGATGCCCGGCGCCCCCGCGCGCCCCAGGAGCCGGGCCTGGTCGGCGCCCGGAAGGTCGCGCCACTCGCGCCGCATCCGCGACATGGTCAGGAACGGCGAGGTCTCGGTCAGGCCGTAGATCTGGATGAACTCCCAGCCCAGCTCGTCGCGGATCCGCTCGATCAGCCGGGTGGGCGGCGGCGCGCCCGCGACGACGACCCGGACCCGGTCCCGGCCCGGGATCTCGCCCGACCACGACCCGGCCGCCTCGAGGACGGAGGCGAGCACGGCCGGGGCGGCGCACATCACTGTGACGCCGTGCTGCTCGACCCGGCGCAGGATCTCGGCTCCGTCGACCCGGCGCAGGACCACGTGGGTTCCACCCATGCCGGTGAGCGCGTAGGGCATCCCCCACCCGTTGGCGTGGAACATCGGAAGCGTGTGCAGGTAAACGTCGTCCTCGTCGACCTTGAGGTGCCACCCGAAGGCGGTGGCGTTGAGCCACAGGTTGCGGTGCGTCAGCTCGACGCCCTTGGGGCGGGCGGTCGTGCCCGAGGTGTAGTTGATCGTCGCCGTCGCGTTCTCGTCCGGCTCCCAGGACGCGGGCGCTGTCTGGCGGTCCCAGAGCCGGTCGTCCTCCCCGAACAGGAAGGTGTGCCGCGCAGGCAGGTCCTTCACAACGTCGTGGAGCGTGGAGTCGGCCAGCAGGACATCCGCCCCACTATGCTCGACGATGTACTCGATCTCGGTTCGCCCCAGGCGGAAGTTGATCGGCACGAGCATGCGGCCGTAGCCGCTCACCCCGTAGAAGGAGGCGAGCATGCGGCTGGAGTTCTGCGACACGATCGCGACTCGCCCGCCCACGGGGACCTCGAGCTCGTCGAGAGCAGCGGCGAGCGACCGGGCGCGGCCGGCGAACTCCGCGTAAGTGAGCGACCCCCACGAGTAGTCGGCGGACGGCTCGTCGACTACTCCCGTACGGGCCGGGAACACCTGCTCGGCGCGGTACAGGAAGTCGTTGACGGTGAGCGGGTAGAGCATGGACGTCCTCCTCAGCACCCGTGCTTTGCCTCGTGTACGATGAGGCTAGAAGACTTAAGGCCTAAAAACAAGGCCTTTAGGCCTTTGGGCCTTTAGGGCGCGATCCCCCCGCTGCGAGGGTCGCGTTCGGTTAGCCTTATCCGAGCAGGGAGGTGCCGTGACCGAGAACAACAGCCTCGGGCCGATCAGACAGATAGCCGCGCACGAGCTGGTGCTGGACCAGATCCGGCGGTCGATGGACCTGGGCCAGTTCCGTCCCGGGGACCGGCTGCCGGCCGAGCGTGAGCTGGCGGAGATGCTCGATGTCTCCCGCACAACGGTGCGTACCGCCGTGTCCGTCCTGGAGCGCGAGGGCCGGATCGCGGTCCGGCGCGGCCGCGGCGGCGGGTTCCTGGTCCTCGAGCCGACGTACGACGCCGCCGAGGCCAGGCGCGAGCTCAAGCGAAACAAGGTGGCGGTCCGCGATGCCTTCGACTACCGCGTCATCGTCGAAACCGGGGCGGCCCGGCTGGCGGCCGAGCGCCGCAAGGCGGCCGACATCCCTCGACTCAGGGACCTGGTGCGCCGGATGAGCGAGACCATCGACGCGGCCCGGGACTCACCGTCGACCGCGCAGATCACTGACTTCCAGCTGCTCGACTCGGCGTTTCACCTCGGGATCGCGCGGGCCACCGGGAACGAGCAGCTAGTCCGCTCCGTCGAGTTGGCGCGCAGCGCGATGTGGCTGCCGGTCGGCGCGATCTTCGGCCGCATCGAGGACAACGCCAACGACCACCACGCCGACATCCTTGAGGCGATCCGCACCAAGGATCCCGACCTGGCGGCGGCCACCATGGCGGCCCACATCGACGAGACGCGGCACACGATCGAGTCCTGGCTGAAGCGCTGAGGCTCAGCCCATGGTCGTGAGCCAGCCGCCGTCCACGACGAGGTCGGTGCCGGTCACGAACGAGGAGTCGTCAGACAGGAGATAGTCGACGGCCCCGCACACGTCGTCGGTGGTGCCGACGCGCCGGAGCGGTACCCGCCGCGCCATCGACGCCTTTCGGGACGGGTCCGCCTCGTAGATCCCGCTGATCATGGGCGTCAGGATCGCGCCGGGGCACACGGTGTTGGAGCGGACGCCGTGGCGTCCTTGCTCGGCCGCGATCGCCCTCGAGAGGCTGATGAGGCCGGCCTTGGAGACCTGGTAGGCATCCAGCGCACCGTCCGCCCGGCGCAGCCCGGCGATGCTGGCGATGTGGGCCATGACACCGAACCGGGCAGGCACCATCACCTGTAGCGCGGCGCGGGCGAAGAGCATCGGGCCGGTGAGGTTGATCTCCAGCACCCGCTTCCACACGTCGGGCTCGATGTCGGCGATCGAGCCGTCGACGTACTGCGGCGTGGGCAGCCCGGGCTCGTCGAACCAGGCCACGCCGGCGGCGTTGACGAGGTAGTCGAGCCGGCCCTCGCTCGAGATCTCGGTCGCGGCCTTCATCGCCGCGGGCGCCAGCCCCGGGTCGGTCACGTCGCCGCGCAGGTACGTCATCCCGGTCGACAGCCCCGCCGGCTCGGGCTTCAAATCCACGGCGACGACCTGGGCGCCCCGGTCGGCCAGGTGCTGGGCCACCGCCAGCCCCATCCCGCCGCCGGCGCCGGTCACCACGGCTGTGCGGCCCGCGTGGTCAGCCATCGGCGAGCCGCTCGCGCAGGAACTCGGCGGCCTGGTCGACCGCCTCGTTCGCGTCGTCGAACAGCATGGGGAACTGGACGAAGCCGTGGACCATGCCGGGGTAGCGCCGGTGCTGGATCGGGACGCCCGCCTCGGCGAGCTTCCCGGCGAACAGCTCACCCTGCGGCCGGATCGGGTCGTACTCGGCCGTGATCACCAGGGTCGGCGGCAGACCGGCCAGGTCGGCGCCCAGCGGGGAGGCCTGCGGCGACAGCGCGTCGTCCGCGCTCGTGAAGTAGGCGTCCTTGTGCCACTGAACCTCGTCCCGGAACAGCATCAGCCCCTCGAACTCCAGGTCGAACCCGAGCTCGAGGTCGAAGGTCGTGGCCGGATAGAACAGCACCTGGCCTGTCAGCGCCGGCCCGTCCTGGTCCCGAGCCCGCAGTGCCACCGCGGCGGCGAGGTTGCCGCCCGCGCTGTCACCGGCCAGCGCCACCCGCGCGGGGTCGATGCCCAGCTGCTCGGCGTTCTCCACGGCCCACACGAAGGCGGCGTAGCAGTCGTCAGGCGCGGCGGGGAAGGGGTGCTCTGGCGGCCGCCGGTACTCCACGCTGAGAATCACGAACCCGGTCCGGTTGGCGATGGCGCGGCAGATGCCATCGTGGGAGTCGAGGCTACCCATCTGCCACCCGCCACCGTGCAGGTATACGACGAGAGGCGCGATTGCTCTCGCCGCGTCCGGCCGGTAGACCCGGACCGGGATCTCGTGCCGCGTGCCGGGCACCACCAGATCTTCCGCGGCAGCGACGTCCTCGACAGGCAGCGCCGCGAACGTCGCCTCAAAATTGGATCTCGCTTCCTCGATCGGCAGCAGGTGGGAGTTGGGTCGACCGCTCTCGGCCGCCTCCTTAAGAAGGTTCGCAGCTACCGGGTGGAGGGGCATCACCTAAGTCCTCGCCTTCAACTACATCGACCAGACAATGGGCTTTTGGTTGGGACTATAGACCATATGGTGATGAGTGTGCACATCAGTACCGGCACAGCGGTGGGCCCGTCGAACCCGCCCAACCGAGAAGGCGCGTGCGGCAGGCGCCTCTCCAGATGGCGAGCAGGGGCTGGAACGCGGATGATCGATCAGGGCCGGCTCACTGACCGATGGAGTCACGGCCGCGGTGACGTCGCCCTGGTCGACGTGCCGTGCTTCGACCGGCCGGGAAGCGGGTGTGGCGCAAGCGGACCTGGCGCTGCAGTGAGACCGCGTGCCCGACCGGAGTCTTGGGCTCAATCCGCCATCGCCACACTCGTCGACCGCACCAGTCGCTACGTGCGTCTGGTCGCGCTCCCGATCCGTCATGACGCGCAGGCCGTGCACGATGGCCTCATCGCCGTGCTGCTGGCGCCGACCTGCTACATCACCGGCCCGCAGCTCGACGAGATGGTCGCCGAAGCCGTGCTGAACGAGACCCCCGCACCCGGACGATCATGGCGGTGCTACGCGGTACCGCCTGCCGCATCAGTTCCCTGCTCAACGTCGAGCTGTCCCAGCTCACCTATCAGGGCCGCTTTCGGGTGCTGCAACTGCCGGTCAAAGGCGGCGGCATCCACCCCGTCAAGGTCAGCTCCTAGACGGCGCGGGCGACGGCGATCGTCGACCGGCTCCGCTGGCCGGCCTCGTAGAACATGTACTCCACGCCGCCGTCGGTGCCGAAGGAGGGCGCGGCACTGCGGCCGTTGTCGGGAGCCCCGGCCAGTGGCCGGTGGAAGACGCCGAGATGGACCTCCCGGTCGAATGAGTTGCCCACCTCGGTGATGAACATGTTCCCGCTGTTGCCGTGGTAGACGACGTACGCCGTGCCGTTGCGCTTGACGAGGGTGGGCCCGGAGACGTCGCTCTGCCCGTCGGGGCCGGGCGAGACCAGCGGGGTCGGGTCGAACTGCCAGTTCTTACCGGTGGACGACCAGGCCCAGAAGATCTTTCGGGTGCCGTTGGTGACGCCCATGAAGATCATGACGTACTTGTTGCCGAGTCCGGGGACCGCGTGCTCGAAGACCCGCGCGTAGGACGTCTCCGTCGCCCCGGGGATGACCCCAGTGTGCAGCACCCTGCCGTGGTAGGTGAAGTGCACGCCGTCGGTGGACCAGGCCATCCGGGTGGTGGTGTTCTCGCCGTGGAAGTACAGGTAGAACTGCCGGTTGTCGGGGTTCCAGATGATGTGCGGCGAGGAGACGTGGCTGACCGAGTAGTGCGGTGACCAGTTGTTGGAGATGATCGGGTTGTTCGGATACTCGGTGAACCGGCCGCCGAGCGAGTTGCCGTAGGCCAGGCAGATGCCGCCGGGCGCGTCGTGCGGGGCGTAGTAG
The DNA here is from genome assembly GCF_040614275.1 of Streptosporangium sp. NPDC006013. NCBI lineage: Bacteria > Bacillati > Actinomycetota > Actinomycetes > Streptosporangiales > Streptosporangiaceae > Streptosporangium > Streptosporangium sp. NPDC006013. Next base: position 4,557 of record NZ_JBEXUE010000216.1, on the reverse strand, counting down.
AGGTAGTAGCGCGCCAGCGGGCTGGCGATCTTGTCGTACATGCCCCGGATGCAGGGGAAGATCAGCTCGTTGGTCGGGTTGTAGCGCAGGCTCGCCTTGGCGAACGGCGTGCCGATGTACTGGTAGGTGGGGAAACCGGCGGGTCCCGCCAGGGTGGCCGCGGACGTGTCCACGATCGACGCCGTGGCCGTCTGGGGCAGGGCGAGGCCGAGGCCGCCGGCCACACCGGCGCCGACCGCCGTGCGCAGCAGCCCGCGGCGGTCCAGGAGAGGTTCGGTCATCGGCGATCCCTTCGCGACAACTTTCACGGTGAGTGATGGTGAGCAAATCTCTCTGATCGCAAAGGTTCGGCCAGGCACGCTCGCACGTCAAGGCGCTAATACGAATTATCACGGGTGATATTTCCTCGGCACGGTCCCGGCTCTGTGCTCTTGACAGGAGGGGGCGGTCACTTGCAAGATGACGGCCCAACCTCGCTAATGCGCATTATCACCAGAGGGGAAGCTACGGATCGTGACTGCTCCCGGTCGCCGACTCACCCAGCAGGACATCGCCCGCATCGCGGGGGTGAGCCAGACCACCGTGTCGCTGGTCCTCAACAACAGGACCGACGCCGAGGTACGCATCGCCCCGGATACGCGTGAGCGGGTGCTGAGGGTGATCAGGGAGACCGGATATGTCGCCGACCCGGTCGCCCGGAGGCTCGCCGAGCGGCGCAACCGCATTCTGGGCGTCTTCACCTACGAGGCGGTCTTCCCGACCGCGAGCGCCGACTTCTACCACCCCTTCCTGCTCGGCATCGAGGAGTGCGCCGAGGAGATGGGCTGCGACCTGCTGTTGTTCACCAGCGCCAGGGCCGCGGGGGAGCGGCGCCGGATCTTCAACGAGGACAGCCGGGTGCGGCTGGCCGACGGCTGCGTCCTCCTCGGGCGCACGGTCGACCGCGACGACCTGGCCCGGCTGCTGGCGGAGGGCATACCCTTCGTCTCCATCGGCCGCCGCGACGACGCCGGTGCGCCGGTGCCGTACGTGGGCGCCGACTACCCGCCCGCGGTGCGCGCTCTGGTCGACCGGGTGGCGGGACTCGGCCATCGGCGGCTGGCCTACGTGGGTGCGGGGGCGGGCGCCGAGTCACCCGCCGACCGCATGCGCGGCTTCCGCGAGGCCGTGGCCGCGGTCGGAGCCGAAGGGGTACATGTCCAGGTCACCGACAGGACCCCCGGGGAACTGCTGGAGGAGCTGTCGGCGGCCCGGGTGACCGCGGCCTTCGTCGAGGAACCCGCCGACGCCGTGGCGATCACGCACGCGGCGCGCGAGCGGGGTCTGGCGATCCCCGGGGACCTGTCGATCCTCTCGCTGGGCGCCCCGACCAGGCCCGTCCAGGTCGACGTCGACCTCACCGGTTTCCACATCCCACGCCGCGAGATGGGGCGCAGGGCCGTCGAGTTGCTGGCGGAGCTGCTGGAGAGCGGCGGGGGGACACCGCAGGAACTGCTGGCCTGCGAGCTGGTCGAGGGATCCACGCTCGCACCGATTCCAAGCTGATCGAATAACGATGGGAGAGACCTCCGACGTGGTTGAGATATCGGCGGACGCGGTGGTCGTCGGCGGAGGGCTGGGCGGCGTCGCCGCCGCCCTGGCGCTGCTGCGGGCCGGGCGCACAGTGATCCTGACCGAGGAGTACGACTGGCTCGGCGGGCAGCTGACCAGCCAGGCGGTGCCGCCCGACGAGCACTCCTGGGTGGAGAGGTTCGGCGTGACGGCCTCCTACCGGGCGCTGCGCGAGGGCATCCGCCGCTACTACCGCGACCACTATCCGCTGACCGAGCGGTCGCGGGCCTGGCGGGAGCTGAACCCCGGAGCCGGACACGTGAGCCGGCTCTGTCACGAGCCGCGCGTCGCGGTCGCGGTGATCGAGGCCATGCTCGCGCCGTACCGGGGCTCGGGGCGGCTGCGCGTCCTGCAGCCGTACCGGCCGGTCGGCGCGGAGGTCGACGGCGACCGGGTGCGGGCGGTCCGTCTGGAGCACCGGGACGGGGGCGGGGAGGTCACCGCCGTCGCACCGTACGTGCTGGACGCCACCGAGACGGGCGAGCTGCTGCCGCTGACCGGCACCGAGTACGTGACGGGGTTCGAGTCGCAGGGCGACACCGGCGAGCCGAGCGCGCCCGCCGAGGCCCAGCCGACGAACATGCAGGCGGTCTCGGTCTGCTTCGCGATCGACCACGTCGACGGTGACCACACCATCGACAGGCCCGGATCCTATGAGTTCTGGCGGAGCTACCAGCCCGGCTTCTGGGGTGACCGGCTGCTGTCCTGGCGCTGCCCGCACCCCAGGACCCTGGAGATCGTGGAACGCTCCTTCACCCCCAACCCCGACGACGATCCGCTGCTCGTCGAGGCCGACCAGCGGCTCAACCCCGGCGACGCGAACCTGTGGACCTTCCGCAGGATCGCCGCGCGGCGCAACTTCACGGACGGCGCCTACGCCAGCGACATCACCCTGGTCAACTGGCCGATGATCGACTACCTGGAGGGCCCGGTCATCGACGTGCCGGATGCCGGCAGGCACCTGGCCGCGGCCCGCGAGCTCTCCCGCTCGGTGCTGTACTGGTTGCAGACCGAGGCACCGCGCCCCGACGGAGGGACCGGGTTTCCCGGCCTGCGCCTGCGGGGCGACGTCACCGGCGGTGGCGACGACGGCCTGGCCCAGGCACCCTACATCCGCGAGTCACGCCGCATCCGCGCCCTGTACACCGTGGCCGAGCAGGACCTGTCGCTCGCGGTGCGCGGAGACAAGGGCGCGGTGAGCTACGCCGACTCGGTCGGCGTGGGGATGTACCGCATCGATCTGCACCCCTCCACCGGGGGCGACAACTACATAGACGTGGCCAGCTCGCCGTTCGAGATCCCCCTCGGCGCGCTCGTCCCGCAGCGGATGACCAATCTGCTGCCCGCGTCCAAGAACATCGGCACCACACACATCACCAACGGGGCCTACCGGCTGCACCCGGTGGAGTGGAACGTCGGCGAGGCCGCCGGCGCCCTCGCCGCCTTCTGCCTGGACAACGCCACCACCCCGCACGCCGTACGCGGTGACGAGGGACTGCTCGCCGCCTTCCAGCACCGGCTCGCCCGCGACGGCGTCGAGCTGCGCTGGCCGCAGGTGACCGGTTACTGACCGCGCACCCACCACGACCGTCGGGGGATTCCCAGCAAGGAGAACGGACCATGAGACCATTCGGAAAGCCCGCGGCCGTCGCGCTGGCGGCGCTGCTCACCCTGACTGCGTGCGGCGGGGCGAACGAGGCCACTCCCGCGGCGAAGGGCCCGCAACCGCTGCGCATGACGATCTGGACCTCGAACGAGGCGCATCTGAAGCTGTTCAACGAGATCGCCGCCGAATACCGGAAGACCCATCCCGACATCGGCGAGATCACGTTCGACCCCATCCCCTTCGAGAACTACACCACCACCCTGACCACCCAGATCGCCGGCGGCAACGCCCCCGACCTGGCCTGGATCCTGGAGAACTCGGCGCCCGACTTCGTCTCCTCGGGCGCGCTGGCGCCGCTCGACGACACGCTGCGCAAGGCCGAGGGCTACGGTTTCGACGACCTCACCCCCTCGGCGGTCAAGCTCTGGCAGGCCGAGGGCAAGCTGTACGCCTACCCGTTCTCCACCTCGCCGTTCGGGGTGTTCGTCAACACCGACCTGCTCAAGAAGGCGGGCCAGAAGACCCCCGCTGAGATGATCGAGGAGGGTACGTGGACCTGGGAGAAGGTGGCGGCCCAGAACGCCGCGGTCGCCTCGAAGACCGGCAAGGCGGGCATGGTCGTCCGCGACTTCGACTACAAGAGCTGGGACAACCTCGCCTCGGTGTGGGGCGGCTGGGGCGCCCAGGCCTGGAGCGAGGACGGCAAAACCTGCGGGTTCGACAGCCCCGAGATGGTCGAGGCGATGACGTTCCTGCACAGGGCGGTCTTCACGGACAAGGCGTTCCCCGGTCCCGGCACCACGGCGGACTTCTTCGCGGGCGACGCGGCGATGACCATCACCCAGATCTCCCGCGCCTCGCTCCTGCAGGACGCGAAGTTCGGCTGGGACCTCGTCCCGCTGCCCGCGGGTCCCAAAGGTGAGTACTCGGTGATCGGCCAGGCGGGCCTGGGCGTCTTCAAGAAGTCCGCGAACGCCGCGGCGGCCGTCGACTTCCTGACCTTCTTCACCAACCCCGCCAACTCCGCCAGGCTCGCCGCCTACTTCCCGCCGCCCCGGGCCTCCCAGCTCACCGCGGACACCCTGGCCAAGAGCAACCCGCTGCTCAAGCCCGAGCAACTCCAGCAGGTCGTGATCGGCGGCATCGAGAAGGGCGTGGTCAAGCCCAGCCACACCGGCCAGGCGGAACTCTCGCAGGCCGTGCGGGCCGCGCTCGACCCGCTCTGGCAGCCCGGCGCCGACGTCAAGGCGGTGCTGGGCGGGGTGTGTGCCAAGATCCAGCCGATGCTGGGTGCGTGACGTGGCAGTCTCACACCCGAGGTTCGCGGTGACCGGCCGGGC
>NZ_JBEXUE010000215.1:0-16471 GCF_040614275.1 Streptosporangium sp. NPDC006013 | reverse complement strand
CCAGGTAGCGCTCGCCGCGCCGGTGTCCCAGGGCGGCGGGCAGGGCCCGCACCACGTCCTCGAACCCGCGCGTGGTCGCGTCCACCGCGAACTGCAGCTCCGCGATCTCCCAGTCGTCCTTGATCAGCCGCATCTCGGACAGGAACGCCTCCAGCTCCTCGTCCCCGTCGCCGGGCGCGACCCGCCCGTCCACCGACGCGTCCACCCCGCGCAGCACCCGCGCGGGCCCGCCGAGCACGTCGTCGAGCCTGTCGATCGGCGCGCAGGCGATCTGGTACAGCGCCTCCGCCTCGGCCAGGTCGGGGCGGCGGCCGACCCAGAACTCGCCGTAGCGGCGGTCGCGGTAGAACTCCTGCCCGGCCTGTCCCGGCGCCGACCGCACCGAGCGGGGGCGCAGGAACAGGACGGCCTCTCCGGAGGGCTCGACGACCAGCACGTCGTCGGGTTCCTGGTCACCGGTGAGGTAGGCGAACGCGCTGTGCGTCCGGAACCGGTAGTCGCTGTCGTTGCTACGCGCCTTGAGCGTGCCGGACGGGACGACCAGCCGCTCACCGGGGAAGCGGGCGGCGAGCGCGGCGCGCCGCTTGGCGGTGTAGGCGGCCTGTGGCAGTGCGGCCAGGTCGTCGCGGTGGGTGTCGGCCCAGCCGGTGTTCATGAACTCGGCGAGGGCGTCGGAGACCGGCAGGTCGTGGCTGCCGGTGTTGAGCTTCTGGGTCATTGTGTCCCCGGATGCGAAGGTCTGCGGTCCCTCCCACGCTAGCCCGGAGCGACGGGCCCCGCACCTTCGTCGCCGGGGGTGCGGGGCGCCGCCGTGAACCGCGGATCAGCCCACCGGGACCTGGTAGGTCTTGGCCAGGTCGGAGGTGGCGGCCTCCTTGAAGATCACCGCGCCGCCCAGGGCGTCCTTGTCCGGCTTGGCGACGTACGACAGCAGTGAGGCGGGCTTGTCGAACGTGGTGAAGTCCATGACGGCACCGAACTCCGCGCCCCAGGCCGACTGGCCGCGGTGCGCGGCGACCACGGCGGCCCGGGTCAGGTCCTTGCCCTCGCAGGCCTTCTTGAGCGCGTCGACGACGATCGCCGCCGCCGAGTAGCCGGAGGAGACACCGCTGTCGATGGCCGCGTCCGGATACTTCGCCGCGTAGTCGGCGGCCAGCTTCTTCATGGCCGGCTGGTCGGCACTGATCGGGATGCCGGCGGTGATGTAGTAGAAGTCCTTCAGCAGCGCGGGACCCGCCGGGGTGGGCAGCAGCTGCGGGGAGTAGGCCGAGTTGCTGCCGACGAACGGCACGTCCATGCCCTTGGCGAGCGAGACGCCGACGAGCGAGGCGGTCTGCCTGGGGCCGACGGAGACCAGGACGGCCTTGACGCCCTCGGCCTTGAAGGCGGCGACCTGGGCGCTCATGTCCTGGTCGGTGGCCTTGATCTTCTGCTCCACGAGCTTGAGGCCGAGCTTCTCCGCCGCGTACTTGGAGCCGTTCAGCGCGCTCTCGCCGTAGTCGCCCTCGAAGTACAGGTGGCCGATCTTGTCGCCGGACTTGATGCCCTTCTCCTTGGCGAGGAAGTCCACTCCGTTGATCATGTCGATGTCGTAGGTCGTCCCGGTGACCTGGATGGGCTTGCTGCCGAGCAGCCCGGTCGCCCACGCCTGCGGGATGGTGAGCATGTCGTCGGCCTCGATGCGCTGCTTGACCGCGTTGACCATGGGCGAGCCGACGACGTGGGCGAGGGCCACCACCTTCGGGGAGATCTCGGTGTAGGCCGCGACCGCCTTCTGTACGTCGTAGCCGTGGTCACGGACCAGAGCCTCCAGCTGCCGCCCGCACACGCCCCCCGCCGCGTTCGCCTGCTCGAAGTAGAGCTGCTGTGCCTGGGTCAGGCTCTTGCCGAAGGAGGCGTACGGGCCGGTGAGGTCGGTCATCAGGCCAATTGTGATCTTGTCGGCGGTGACGCCGGGGCCGGTCTTCACACCGTCCCCCCCGACGGCGGAGGGGGCGGCCGCACCCCCGGTGGCCTTCTCGCTGGCGCACGCGGTGACGGCCAGGGCCAGGAGGGCGAGTACCGCGATTCGTCGGACCGGGGTTCTTGGGATTCCCATGTCAGTTCCTTGTGTCGGGGGAGGCGGGGGAGAGCGGGGTCTTCCTTGTCGCGGGGACCGGGGCGGGCCGCCGGGTCACGGCGAGGCGCAGGCGCCTGGCGAGGCCGAGCAGCCCGCCGGGCAGGAAGAGGACGATGACGACGACGGCGGCGCCGTACAGGATGCGGGACGCCTCGGCGGGTGAGACCCCGGCTGAGCCGGGCTCGGCCACCAGCGGCAGGGCGTCGCTGTAGCGGCTGAGCAACTGGGGGAGCAGGGAGATGAAGAACGCGCCGATCACCGCGCCCGCGACGGAGCCGAGGCCGCCGATGATGATCATCGCCAGGTAGTCGAGGGAGAGCAGCAGGCCGAAGTAGTCGGGTACGGTGCGCTGGAAGACCAGCGCGATCAGGACCCCGGCCAGCCCTCCGTACATCGACGACAGCACGAACACCCCGGCGCGGTAGCGGGCCACCGGCACGCCCATCACCCCGGCCGCGATCTCGTGGTCGCGGATGGTGTTCATGGCCCGTCCCGGCCGGCCGCGCAGCACCCCGCGGGCGAACAGCGCCGCGCAGGTCAGCACGGCCAGCCCGAGGAACCACAGGCGCTCCAGCGACCCGAACGGCACCTGGGCGACCACCAGTTCGGGGGAGTCGGCGAACACGAATCCGAACAGCTCCATCGGCGGCACCGCCCGCCCGTTGTAGCCGCCCGTCACGGGTTCGGCGTTGAACAGCACGTGCTGGCCGACGAAGATCAGCGCGAGGGTGGCGATGCCGAGGTACGCGCCCTTCAGGCGTCCCGCGATGGGGCTGAACACCCCGCCCGCGACACCCGCGGTGAGCACCGCGAGCAGTGCCGCGACCGGCGTGGGCAGGCCGAGGCCGCCGAGGGCGTGCGCGCCGCCCTCCGGTTCGGCGGCGAAGTAGACGTAGGCGTACGCGCCGACCGCGAGGAAGAACGCGTGGCCCATGGAGAGCTGGCCGGTGGCACCGGTCAGCAGGTTGAGGCCGATCGCCCCGATCGCCGCCGACATCGCGAAGAGCCCGGCCTGCAGCCAGAAGCCCTCCAGGTAGAACGGTACGGCGACCGCCACCGCGACACAGGAGAGGATGACCTTCTTAGACACGTGCCAGCTCCCTCGTCCCGAACAGCCCTGCGGGGCGGATGAGCAGGACCACGATCATCACGAGGAACGGCGCGACGTCGCCGATACCCCGGCCGAGGAAGACCAGGTCGTTCTGGTAGCCGCTCATCATCGCCTCGGTGACACCGATGATCAGCCCGCCGGCCAGTGCCCCGGTGGTGGAGTCGAGGCCGCCGAGGATCGCCGCGGGGAACGCCTTCATCGCCGCGAAGGTGGTGCTGCGATCCAGACCCGGTGTGGGGAAGACGCACAGGAAGAGCGCGGCGACGGCGGCGAGCGCCCCGGCGACCGCCCAGGCCCCCATCGAGACCCGCCCGCGCCGCACGCCCATCAGCGCGGCGGTCTCGGTGTCCTCCGCGGTGGCGCGCATGGCGATGCCCCAGTTCGTGTACTTGAACGCCAGCAGGAACGCGGAGATCAGGACCGCGGCGACGGCCAGCGCGACGAGCCGGGTCTCGGCGATGCTGACGCCTCCCAGATGCAGCACCCGGTCGCGCCACGGGTCGCCCAGGGCGAGCACGTCGGTGCCGATCTGCCTGGTGAGCTCGGTGGTCAGCACGATGTCGACACCGATCGTCACGATCGCGAGGACGCTGTGCGAGATGACATTCGCCCTGCGGATGATCAGGAATTCGATCAGGGCGCCCACGACCGCCGCGCCGGCGATGCCCAGCAGCAGCGCGGTCCAGAAGCCGATCAGCGGGTGCAGCCTCGCGACCACGAATCCGCCGACCAGCAGCAGCGAGGCGTGGGCGAAGTTCACCACCTCGGTCGCCTTGAAGATGATCACGAAGCCCAGGGCGATCAGCGCGTACACCGCTCCGACGGAGATGCCGTTCACCAGGAGTTCGAGAAAGGTGATCATGAGGTGACCTCCTCGGTCCCGCTCGCGGCCGTGCTCTCGGCCGCCGCGCCCAGGTAGGCGCGGACGACCTCGGGATCGTTCTGCACCTCGCCGGGCGGGCCGTCCGCGATGCGCCTGCCGAAGTCCAGGACCGTCACCGCGTCGGCGAGCCGCATGACCATCCCCATGTCGTGCTCGACCAGCAGGATCGAGATGCCGAGGCTCTCCCGTACCGCGACGATCAGTTCGGCCATGTCGCGGCGCTCGCCGCCGTTCATGCCGGCGACCGGCTCGTCCAGCAGCAGCAGCCGCGGTTCCATGCACAGCGCCCGGGCCAGTTCCACGCGCTTCTGCACGCCGTACGACAGGAGTCCGACGGGCGTGGCCAGGTGCTCGGAGAGCCCGACGAACGCGGCGATCTCGGTCACCCGCCCGCCGTGCGCGGTGGCCTCGCGCCGGGCCGACGGCAGCCGCAGCCCGGCGGAGAGGAACCCGGCGCGGGTCAGCCGGTGGCGGCCGAGCATCAGGTTGTCCCGCACCGACAGCATCGGCGACAGCGCGATGTTCTGGAAGGTGCGCGCCACGCCCAGGGCGGCGATGCGGTGCGGGGTCAGGGCGGTCAGTTCCGCGTCGCCGAACCGCACGCTGCCCGAGGTGGCCCGGTAGACGCCCGACAGGACGTTGAAGCAGGTCGATTTGCCCGCCCCGTTGGGCCCGATCACAGCGTGCACACTGCCGGGCTCGACGGTGAAGTCGACCGCGTCCAGCGCGGTGAGCCCGGCGAAGCGCACCGTCACCTCGCGCACGTCGAGCCGGGGAACGGAGGTGTCCTTACCGCTCACGCGGACCACCTCGTCAGCACGGGACGGGCGTCGGCCGCGTCCGCGGGCGCATCCTCGGGGGTGTCCTCGATGCCCAGGTAGCGGCGGCGCACCTCGTCGCTCGCGGCGAGTTCGGCGGCCGTTCCCGACAGGACCACCTCTCCGACCTCAAGCACGTAGGCGTGCGAGGCCAGGGACAGGGCCATGGCGGCGTTCTGCTCCACCAGGAGCACCGTGGTCCCCCCGGCGTTGATCTCGCGAACGGTGTCGGCGATCCGGGCGGCCATCATCGGCGCCAGGCCGAGGGTGGGCTCGTCGAGCAGGAGCATCCTCGGTCTGGCCATCAGTGCGCGGCCGATGGCGAGCATCTGCTGCTCACCCCCGGACAGCAGTCCCGCGCGCTGCCCGGCGCGCTCGGCGAGCACGGGGAAGAGCGTGAGCACCTTCTCTCTCGCTTCGGCCGCCGACCGCCGGTCGGGCGCGCCGAGTGCACCGGCCCGCAGGTTCTCCGCCACGGTCATCCGCGCGAAGACCCTGCGGCCCTCGGGTACCTGGACGACGCCGCCGGCCACGACGGCCGAGGTGGTGGCGCCGGAGAGCCGCGTCCCGCCGAAGGTGACCCCGCCCGCGGTGATCCCGCCCCGGTGGAACCGGAGGGTGCCCGATATGGCACGCAGCAGGGTGGACTTCCCCGCGCCGTTGCCGCCGAGCACCGCGACGACCGAACCGCGCGGGACGTCCAGCGAGACACCCCGCAGGGCCAGGACCGGGCCGTAGCTCACCGCCAGATCCTTGACGACCAGCCCGGAGTCTCCGGGCGGGCGAGGGTCGTGCACGTCCATGTGTTCCTCCTGTACAGCCGATGAACGCACCCAACCGAGGTGGTTCACCGGCGTCCAGAGGGCCAGGTGAAGTCGGGGCGGGCGCCCATGCCGGGCGGGGCGCGGTTGTGCGCGAGTACAACCCCGGATCACGAAACAGAACAGAACCTTGTTCCATTACCTGACTTGCTGACACGATTCCCAGATGGGGACCCGGCCGGTTACGGATGACGAAGTACGCAGGATCATGCGCCTGGCCGCCCGACGGCTGCTGCTGAGACTTCCCGAGCTCACCGACGAGCTCGTCGCGAGGATCCGCGACACCGACGAGGCGTACCGCAGGATGGTGCCCACCGACGACCACTGGCAGAGCGTCTACGAGGCGATGCGGGACGGCATCGGCGCCATCCTGCTGCCCCGCCCCGAGCGGCGCGACCTGCCACAGGCCGAGAAGACCGCCCGGCGCAGGGCGGAGCAGGGCCTGCCCATGGACTCCCTGCTGCGCAGCTACCGGCTCTCCGCACAGGTGATGTGGGACGGCCTCATAGACGTGGTCACCGAGGAGGAGTCCGACAGCCTGCCGGTCCTGATCCGCAGCGCCACGAAGGTGTGGCACGCCATCGACAGGCAGGCGATCGCCGCCGCCGAGGCCTACCGAAGACGGGAGGCCGAGATGTTCGGCCGCACAGCCGAGAGGGTCCAGGCCCTGCTCGACGCGCTCCTGGAGGACCGGGCGGACGTCGCCCTGGTCCGCAGTGCCGCCGCCGCGCTGGACCTGCCCGAGCTGGGCCGGTACGCCGTCGTCATCACCAGGTTGCCGGGCCGCCACGACCACGGGGACGACGCCCCACGGCCGACCGCCCTGGGCGTGATGCGGTTGCTGTGGCGGATGCGCCCCGACTACGAGGTGTCGGTGGTGCTGCTGCACGACGCGGACATGGAGCACCTGGCCGAGGAACTGCGCCCGCACGTCACCGGCTGCGCCGGGATCAGCCCGATCGTCGAGGGACTGGCCGAGCTGGGCCGCGCCAGGCGGCTCGCCGAGCTCGCTCTGCGGACGTGCGTGGGCGACGGCCCGGAGATCGCCAGACTGGAGGACAGGCTGCCCGCCGCCCTGGTGGTCAGCCAGCCCGAGCTTGCGGGCCACCTCAGCGGAGCTGTGCTGCGGCCCATCCTCGCCCTCGACCAGGCGGACAGGGACGTGCTCCTCGGTACCCTGCAGGCGTGGCTGCGCTGCGAGGGCTCGGCCATGCGCGCCGCGGGGCAGCTGTACTGCCACCGCAACACGGTCTTCAACCGCATCCGCCGCATCGAGCAGCTCACCGGCCGTTCCCTGGCACGCCCGCTCGACATCGTCGAGCTCACCCTGGCCCTCGACGCGGTCCGGCTGCTGCCCGTTACGTGACAGTCACACGTTTTGCCATCTTGGTGGCTTAGCGTGAGGCCCGATTGGGCAGAGGAAAGGGATACCTGCGCCAGGCTGAACCGAGGTGGTGTCAATGCTGATCGGTACGATTCTGCAAGGCAAGGGAACAGAGGTGGCGACCGTACGCCCAGGTGCGACGGTCACCGAACTCCTGGCCATCCTGGCCGAGAAGAACATCGGCGCCGTGGTGGTGTCCGAGAACGGCTCCTCCATCGAGGGCATCGTCTCCGAGCGCGACGTGGTACGGCGGCTGCACGACCGGGGCGCGCGCGTGCTGGACGACACGGTGTCGTCCATCATGACGACCGAGGTCCGCACCTGCCCCCCGGACACCGACGTCGACGACCTCCGCCAGACCATGACCACGCATCGCATCCGGCACGTGCCGGTCGTGGACGCCGGCCGGCTGGCCGGGATCGTGAGCATCGGCGACGTGGTCAAGAGCTCCATCGAGGCGCTGGAGACGGAGAAGGCCTACCTGGTCGACTACCTCCACCGCTGAGTGCCCGTTCCCCGAAGTTCCCGGTGAAGACCCGATGGGCCCGGCGCGACGCGCCGGGCCCATCGGTCCGATATCCCCTCCCGCTACTGGACGACTATCTTGTCCACCTCGATGGTCACGCCCTTGACCTGCGGTGTCGACGTTCCCGTCGTCACCTTCCCGGTCCCGGCGCTGACACCCTTGATCTTCATCGTGTAGTTCAGGCTGCCACCCGGGGCGCCGGGCGCGCTGGTCACCCGGAGGTCCTCGGTCGGCGGGCCGGTGATCTGGCCGCCTGCGGTGCCGTCACCGTTCTCCGCTCCCACAGTCAGGCCGTAGCCCGCCGGGGGGTCGCCGGGCAGGTTGCCCGGGTCGTAGGTGTAGGTGATGTCCTCGGTCCCGTTCAGCCCGATCCACTGCTGGAACACCTTGGTGGCGGTCGTGCCGTAGAGGTTGACCCGCCACTCGATGACGAGCCAGTCGCTGACGCCGTCGGTCAGCGTCCCGGCGTAGACGCCCGGCGCGCCGGTGCCGTCCAGGTCGGTCCAGTAGGGGGCGAGCACGTTGTTCGGGGTCGAGGGGTCGGGCAGGGTCTGCGGTTCGAACGAGATGTCCGTCGACCCCGAGCTTCCTCCGGCGATCGTGTAGCCGTTGGAGACGATGCCGATCCTGGTGTAGGTCTTGCCCGCGTACTGGAACGCGGGGACCGTGAAGTTGATCGCCTGCTCGTCGCCGATCGGCGTCGGTGCGATGCCGAAGGCGTCAAGCGGCAGGTACGGGGCCGGCCCGATGCCCGGGGCGATGCCCGGCCTGTCCGGCTGCCTGGCCGCGAGGGTGGTCTTCGCCGTCGCGATCTGGGAACCGACCTTGGTGGCGCCGGTCACCGAGTTCAGGCGCAGCTTGCTGTCCAGCGTGCTGACCGCGGTGACCTCGGCGTCCTGGAGCGTGTCGTTCCGCACGGTGACGGTGCAGGTGGACTCGCCGGTGTTACGCGGGATGGTGGCCGGGGCGCAGGTCTGCTCCACCGGGACGGCGCCCTGCTTGCGGACGAACGCGACCGGCAGGTGCAGGTTGCGCGAGCCGCCCACCTGCTTGAGGTTCACCTGGCCGAAGTACTGCCCCTCGGGCAGGTCGGGTGCGGTGATCACCACGCTGAACTTGGCGGTCTTGCCCGCCTTCACGGTGAACAGCGGCGGTAGCACCGAGATGTTGGCGCCAGCCACGGTCGTGCCGGTGGCGGTGAAGACGAGCGTCTTGTCCGTGACGTTGGTGACCGTCCGCTTGGCGGTGATGAGACCCGGCATGATCGGGGCGTTCACCGACGGCAGGTTCAGGTCGATGCGGTTCAGCGGGTCGTCGGCCGCGGCCAGGAAGTTCGCGCCCGTCTCGTCCAGGGTCAGGCCGGGGTCACCGGCCTTGGTCAGGTCGATGCGCCCGCCGCCGGTGTCGAACGGGTCGGCCGGGGTGACGCCGTCCTGCTTGGTGACCGAGGTCTTGGCCGTCGTCTCCAGTGCGGACTTCACCTGGCCGGGGGTCCAGTCCGGGTGCAGCGCGAACACCAGGGCCGCGGAGCCCGCGACGTGCGGCGACGACATCGACGTGCCCGCGATGACCTGGTACAGGTTGTTCGACGGGCCACCGGCCGGACCCTCCAGCACCGGCGTCTGCCCGGCCACGATGTGCAGGCCGGGGGCGGTGACGTCAGGCTTGAGGAAGTCGCCGCCGGGGCCGCGCGAGGAGAACGTGGTGATCCTGTCGCTCTGCCAGGTGGCCTTGGTGCCCTGGGTGAACGAGGCGGTCGCGCCGGGGTTGGCCGACAGGAACGTCAGCAGCGCGTCCGTATCGGGCTTGTCGATGTGAACCGTGGGGAGCCAGTGGTTGTCGGTCATCACGTCGAGCGGGCTGGAGTTGTACAGGATCACGCCGGCCGCGCCGCCCTGCTTGACGTTGAAGCTCTTCAGGACCCGGTTGGGACCGCGCTCACAGGCGACGATCTTCCCGGTGAACAGGCCCGGGGGCGCGGGCGTGGTGCACAGCGCGTTGGAGTACGGCGGCGCCGAGGCCCGCACCACCGGCAGCGCGGAGGGCACGCCCCCCGTGATGGAGGCGCCCTTCAGCGTGGCCGTCGCGCCGCCGGAACCGGACAGCGTGATCGTCGACTGGAAGGTCCTGGGCTGGGTGGAGGCCGCCACCGTGGTCACCCACGGGGCGACGTGGTTGACCGTCGCCGCGCCGGGACCCGCGTTGCCCGCCGAGGCCGAGACGAGCACGCCGGCCGCGTAGGCGTCGAGGAAGGCCAGCTCCACCGGGTCGCTGTAGGGGGAGGTGCCGCCCGAGATCGAGAAGTTGATCACGCGGACGCCGTCGAGGATGGCCCGGCCGACCGCCTGGGCGGAGTCGGAGGGGAAACAGCCCTCGACGCCGCAGACCTTGTAGATCGACACGTGCGCCGCCGGGGCGATGCCGTGGATCGGGCCGCGGCTGATGCCGAGCGGGTTGGCGTCGGCGACCGGACCGCCGGCCGAGGTGGTCGCGGTGTGGGTGCCGTGACCGTTGGAGTCACGGGCGCTGGTCGGGAAGTACTCGCCGGGGTAGATCGCGTTGTAGGTGTCGAGGAACGGGGCGCCGCCGATGAGCTTCCGGTTGCAGACGAACGGGTCGGCCGCCGGGGTCAGCGGGTTGTCGCCGAAGTTGCAGACGCGCGGCGTGCCGTCCTTGGTCGCCGGTACGGCGGGCAGCGTGCCGGGGTCGGCGAACTGGGGGTGCTCGGGCCAGACACCGGAGTCGAGGATGCCGACGACGACGCCCTTGCCGGAGGAGGAGCTGCCGCCCAGCTTGTTGTAGATCGCGGGCGCCCCGATGAACTCGGGGCTGGAGTCGGTCAGCAGCTGCTCGGGCTTGTCCTCCTGGACGGCGGCCACCCCGGGCAGCTTCAGCACCGCGGCCGCCTTGTTGGCGGGGATGCGCAGCGCGATGCCGCCGTAGACGGTCCGCAGCCTCTGGCCCGCCGTGGCGCCCGGCACACTTCTGGCCAGTTCGGCGAGGAAGGTGTTCTCGACGTCCTCGATGTGTTTCTGGTACTTCTTCGCGTCGCCGCTCTTTACGTCAAGGGCCTTCCCGGTCTTGGCCGGGCTCGTCGCGGGAAGCCCTTCGAGGCCGCCCTGGTAGGCGGCGAAGGAGTCGTAGTCGAGCTTGACCATCACGTTGACCGTGGCGCCCGAGGTCGACTTCAGCAGCCCTTCGTCACTGCGGGCGAGCTTGCCGGTGGGGGATTTCGCGCCCTGGACCGGCTCACCCCCGGTCAGGGGGGTCGCCGTCCACTTGGCGGACGGCGCGGGGGTGGGGGTGGGATCCGCACTCGCGGGCGGCGCCATCGCCGCGACGAGCCCGAGGCCGGCGGCGAGTACCGCCACGCGTCTGACCCTCGGTAAGTAGGGCTTCCTGGTCAACGAGACCTCCCTTTCGACACGCATGAACAACTCACGTGACAGGGAGGGGGGCCGTCCGTGTGCCCGGGGCAGGGCATGCCGGGGGAGGCCGTGACCCTCCCCGTCGGGTGACACGCGATCGGCCACCCGGTAAAGGCGGCCGATCATGACTGGCAGCCTAACTAGAGACCATTTATTTGCCTAGATCATGAAATTGACACAATCATCATCGGAATTGGTCAAATTTCATTGCAGACTGCACCGGGTGTTCTGGTTATCGCGGAGCCGCGGCTCGGCCGCTCTCCATCCCCGAGGCACTTGTGGCCGGCGGAAGGGCACGACGGTCCACCGTGCGTAGACTGACCCCAGATGACACGCGGGAGGCCCGGTTGAAGCTCAAGCTTGATCTACACCCCATCTACAACCGGGGTGGGGAGATCGACAAGGCACTGCGGGGCATCATCGACGAGGCCATCAGGAAGAAGGCCACCGAGGTCGAGATCATCCCCGGCAAGGGGTCGGGCCAGCTCAAGAAGAAGGTCCTGCGCTTCCTGGAGCAGAAGGAGATCAAGGCCCTCTACCACCGCATCGACAAGGACGCCAAGAACCACGGCCGTCTCTTCGTCTACTTCCGCTACAAGTAGGAGGGGTAGGTCTCCGACCTGCGGACACCTACCCCAAAGCCCCGCTGAGCTGGGCTTTCTCATCCGCTGGATCTCATCGGACCGCGGGCGGTCCTGGCGTGATGCGCCCCGCGCATGCCCTGCCTCGCAAGGTGACGTGAATCGCCCACGAAACCCCATTGAGCGGCTAACGCTCTGCGGGGCGGTCGGCTTTTCTGCCACGGATCCGCGTCATGCGTTCGCGGGAGCACCTCTTTTCCTCGCCGGTAGGCATCCGCCTTGGCGGGAGCGGCGCTCGGCGAGCACGGGCGGAGGCCTCAGCCGCCGACGGTGACCGTGCCGTACTCATAGGAGGTGTAACCGTTCTCATCGTCGTCGTGCCAGCGGCCGGTCATCACCTGGTTGACGCCCGCCTGTGAGGAGTGGTTGCTCTCTCTCGCGGGCGCTGTCCAGTTCCGATTGGTGAGCCGCACCTGACTTCCGCGCCAGTGCAGCGTGCCGGTGAGGTAAAACGTATAGCCGTTCTCGTCGTCGTTGTGCTTCCTACCGAGGATGACCTCGTCGCCGGAACCGACGAAGTATGAGTTGCTCTCCCTCTGACCGATGCTCCAACGAATGTTCCCTGTCGAGACCAGTTCACCGTCGATGCGGATCCGGCTGCACTGGTAAGTGGTCCAGCCGTTCTCGTCCTTCTGGTGGCCCCGACCGGTCATCACCTCGCCTGCCGGGCAGGTGAAGGTGCTGTTCGGTTCCCTGAGGGTCGCGGAGGCTCCGGGGAGGATCTCAATGTTCGCCGCCGTGGCCTGGGATACCGCTGCGGAAGCGGGTGCTGAGGCCAGCGTGGCCAGGGCGGCCGCCACCGTTGCGACGGTCAGGGCCTTCTTGTACATGTTCGTGTCCTCCGGTTCGCGTTCTGCTTCGTCCGACGTGCGCCGAGAGCACATGTGCCAACGGCTCGCCGTCGCGTCCGGGGACAAGGTCGCAGGCGGTGCTGATGATCGTCTTGGGATTGACTTGTGGGTTGATTGGCATGATCGGCTTCTCTGCCGGCGCCCAGATCTTTCGGAACTTTATGCTCACTTTATTCGTCATATCCGGGGGAAAAGGGGTTCATTTGGCGGGCAGGAGGAGGTAACGATCGACACGAGGCCATCACTTACCGGGGGAGGGTGCGAGTTATCGATCGACCGTGGGTCTCTGGTCGTCGACGTTTCCGGCCGATACCGGGTGCGGCTGCCGCTCAGCGGCAAGGAGCGCGCGACGAGGCTCGTCCTGTACGGCCGCCCCTCCGGGAACAGGATCGTCTACGGTCTCGCGGTCCTGGACGAGGGCGGGAGGGTCATGCTCGACTCCCCGGGGTTCAGATCCCGCCACCAGGTGCAGACGTTCGCCGCCGCTGCCGGGCTGGCCTCCGAGTACCGGCGGTACGCCACGGAGCAGGAGGCGTATGCCGCGTTCGGGAACCGGGCGCGGCAGTGGTACACCACGGCGCACGAAGGGCTCCCCGCCGACCTCGCCGAAGAGGCGCCGACCGAGCTTCTGCCGTATGGCGGGGCGCTGGAGGGCACGCCCGCTCCGGCGACCGGCCTCACCTGGGACGACCGGACGCTGGTCGCGACGGATTCGATCTCCGGGCGTTCGATGCGGCTCGCGCCCGCTGCCCTGTACCACTACCGGTACGAGCGCTCCGTCCTCGTCTCGGGCAAGAACTCGGGTAAGAAGGAGTCGCGTTTCCTCGCCGGCCTCGCCGTGCTCGACGCCGACGGGCTGGTGCTCGCCGACCTGCCCGGCGAGTGGACGCCACCGGACGTGGCCATCTTCGCGGCGGGGAGGGGGGTGCCCGTGCTCGACGCCCTGATCGCACCGCCCCGGGCGGTGCGTGCCACCTTGGGCAGGCGAGCTCCCGGCTGGACGCGTCTCACCGGGCAGGCGCTCTCCAGGGCGTCCAGGGCGAGGACGGTCGCCACGGTCTGTGCCGGGGTGGCGGGCCTGTTGGCGATGGCCTACATCGTCTCGGCGAGCGGCTGGTTCGCGTGGCGGGGGCTGTCCGCGCTGGGAAGGGCGCTGCTGGACATCCTGGACGCCAAGTGGCTGGCGGTCTTCTTCGCTCCCCTGCTCGTCGTCCTGAACCCCGTGCGCCAGGCGTGGCACGGCCGGCGGATCCGGCGCGGCAGCGCGCTCGGGCCACCCGGCGGACCGTACCTCTCCGTCTGGCGCAAGAGTACGTTGCGCGTCTGGCTCGGCCCGCGGATGGTTCCCGACGACATCGCGATCGGGCCGGACGCGGGATGCGCGGCCGGCCTGATGACCTACCGCCATGGGAACCTGGCCGGACTCTTCGTGATGGGCGGCAGCGGCCGGATCCTCCGTCACCTGCCCGGACCCTGGTCACCGGAGGACGCGCACCGCTTCGCCACGCGGCACGGCCTCGGCTTCGAGGCCCGGACACTGAGCCGCGAGGAGTATCTCGGCCTCACCGCCGACGCCTACGACGCCGTCCCCTGACGCGTTTTCCGAGAACGGCTCCGCCTTGGTGTTTTTGGACTGTTAAAAGCCCATATTGATGGATCGACGGCGAGCAGGTGGGTGCGGCACCATTATGTGACGCATGACAGCAATGTCCTCTCCGGCGATCGGTGGAGCCTTCGGCAGGGCGCGGATCGCGGCGGGGTGCCCGAGCGGGGGCCCGATTCCGGCTTGAACGATGTTCCGACGAGTTCAGCGCTGTCATCCGCGTACCCTCACCTTCTTCGAAAGGCCCCTCATGAGCGATATCAAGGCACTTCTCGCCCAGCGTGCCGAGCTGGACCGTCTGATCGAGGAACTCCAGTCCGGCGATCTGAAGGAGCGCGAGAACACCCTCGGTGACATCCTCGCGGCCGTCGCCAAGTGGGCGACCGCGCAGGGCCACGAGGCACTCAGGAGGGACCTCAAGAACTGGGAGTACGTCACCTTCGCCGGCATCGAGGTCGGCGTCGGCCACGACGGCGGCGAGCGCTGGGGCCTGCCGCCCAACTCGGTCACCGTGATGGACTCCGTCAGCGGGACCGACGTGGAGTTCGGGACCACGCCCCCGCCGATCCAGGCGGTCATCGGCCTCCTGGAGGGGCTGCTGGCCACGCGCTAGTCCCGCTTCGCGCATGCCCGTACGGGCACCGGTCCCTCACGCGGAGCCCGGTGGCACGGTTTGCCTGGACCCTCACGGAGTCCCGGCAAGCCGTGCGACCGGGCGTGGTTTCTCCCGAGGGCGGCCCGCCGCAGGCCGCGGCGAGGCCACGCGCCGGGGGAGGTGGCGGCGGGCGGTGGCGCTGTAGGAAGATCTGCCCAGATCTCATCCCGTGTTGGAGGCGTCATGTCGGTGTTGCGAAACCTGGTGGAGAGCATCCGGAACGGCGGGATCGAGGTGATCGACCTGACGGCGCCGCTGTCGTCGGAGACGCCGATCCTGCGGCTGCCGGAGCCGTTCGGCAACACCGTCCCGTTCACGCTCAAGGAGATCAGCCGCTACGACGACCGCGGCCCCGCCTGGTACTGGAACGACATCGTGACGGGAGAGCATACCGGCACCCATTTCGACGCCCCCGTGCACTGGGTCACCGGAAAGGACGGCGAGGACGTCTCGCAGGTTCCGGTCGACCGGCTGATCGCCCCGGCAGTGGTCCTCGACTTCGCCGCGGAGGCGGCCGGAGACGCGGACTTCCTGCTGGAGGTCGCGCACGTCAAGGCGTGGGAGGAGGCCAACGGGCCGTTGCCCGAGGGCGGATGGCTGCTCTACCGAACGGGCTGGGACGCCCGCTCCCACGACCAGGAGCGCTTCCTGAACGCGAACGAGACGGGCCCGCACACGCCCGGAGTCTCGGTCGAGTGCGCCCGCTGGCTGGCCGAGGAGACCTCGATCGCCGGGCTGGGCGTGGAGACCGTGGGCACGGACGCCGGCGCCGCGCACGGCTTCGACCCGGCCTTCCCGTGCCACTCCTTCCTGCTGGGCGCGGGGAAGTACGGGCTGACCCAGCTGCGCAACCTCGACCGGCTCCCGGTGACCGGCGCGGTGGTCGTCGCGTCGCCGCTGCCCATCGTGGGAGGCTCCGGCAGCCCGCTGCGGGTGCTGGCACTGGTCGAGAGATGAACGTCGCCGAGGCCGTGGGCCACATCCTCGCCTCGCTCGGTGTGGACACCGCCTTCGGGGTGGTGGGCAGCGGCAACTTCCACGTGACCAACGCCCTGGTCGCGCACGGCGCGCGTTACGTCGCCGCGCGCCACGAGGGCGGCGCGGCGACCATGGCCGACGCCTACGCGCGTCTCAGCGGCAGGGTCGGTGTGCTCAGCGTCCACCAGGGGCCGGGGCTCACCAACGCGATGACCGGCATCGCCGAGGCCGCCAAGAGCCGTACCCCGCTCATCGTGCTGGCGGGAGAGGCGACGGAGCCCCGCTCCAACTTCTTCGTCGACCAGGCCGCGCTGGCGGAGGCGGTGGGTGCCGTCCCGCTGCGGATCTCCTCGGCGGAGACCGCCGCCGCCGACACCGCCGAGGCGTTCCGCGTCGCTGGCGAAGGCCGCCGCACGGTCCTGCTCAACCTCCCGCTGGAGGTCCAGGGGCGACACGTCCCGGACGTGCCGGGAGCCTCGGTCGCGGGAGCCTCGGGTACGGGGGCCTCGGGCGGGAACGGTCCGAGGGGCGTACCGGAGGCCGGGGAGGCCGCCCGGCTGGCGGAGTTTTTTGGCGCGAGCGCGACACAGATCAGGAGAGCGTCCGAGCTCGTCGTTGACACCGCGCAGTACGTCGACGGTCTGCGCCGGGGC
>NZ_JBEXUE010000214.1:0-16493 GCF_040614275.1 Streptosporangium sp. NPDC006013 | reverse complement strand
GTGGCCATGGCGACGATCCGCGGAACACGACCAGGGTCACGGATACGTCATCCGGGGAGGCTCTGGCGACGGGCCCTGGGCGGCGGGCATGGCCCGCAATCCCAGGGCGGCGAGCAGCAGGGCGACGAGCAGGAGCACCGCCGTCTGGCCGAGCGTGCCGAGCATGATGATCCGGCTCACCTCGTCGGCGGCGTCGAAGCCGTGGTCAAGCCCGGCGAGGCGGGCGCAGAGCACCGGCACCGCCAGGATCGCCAGGGCCAGCGGCCACGAGGGCGTGCGCCGGGCGGGAAAACGGAGGTGCACATACCCGTAGCCGATGCCCGCGCCCAGGATCAACGTGCTCGCCAGCCCGAGGGGGTCGAGCCATGGCCACCACCAGGCCGGCATGTCCGGGGCCGCCACCAGCCGGAACAGCACATCGAACACGATGCCCGCGGCGAGGGGCAGCACGAGCAGCCACAGGGGGCGGCGAGCCGGCCGGGCATCACGGTGGAAGCCGGTCCACAGAGCCGACAGAGTGACCACCGGCATCAGCGACCAGGCCAGTGCCTCCAACGGGCCCCGCCCCACCGGATCCGTCAGGACGAGCAGATCCGCCACGAAGGCGAGGAGAGCCAGCGCCTTGGCCGTGCGCACATGGCCGAGGACGAGCGCGACGAAGGGCGCGATCCAGACGGCTCCGGCCAGGCTCCGCAGAATGTTCGCGAGCCGCTCAACCGATCCGAGGGGTCCTGCCACCTGGGCGAGCGAAGAATCGACCGTGCCGATCACCCCGTACGTGTGCAAGGCGGCCGCGACGGTCAGGATCGCGAAGAATGCCGGGAAGAGCAGCCCCAGCAGAGCCACCAGGCGGACCGTCTCGCCCCACGAGAGGGATCTCGGCGCCGCGCCCGCGCCGCCGAGGCGGACCCGGACCGCCAGCGCGGCCACACTGGCGATCTCCGACCAGCGGGGCCGGGGCCCGTCCGCGTCCGAGACGTCCGGCGAGCCCTCCAGGAAGACGGCGACCATCTCCTCCTCGCGCTCGGCGCGGTAGGAGGCGGGCAGCAAACGCAGCCAGTAGCGGTAGCGCTCCTCCAGCAGGCTCACCGGCGCACCGCCCGCTCACCTGCCGCCACCCTGCCGGCGGCGTATCCGAATCGCCTCGGGTCACCGTCGCGCCCGCTCACCGGCGCACCGCCGCCGGAGGCGGCTGAGGCGTCGCTCTGCTCGTTCATCGGTGGAATCGTCCTCTCGCCGGTCTTCACGAGTTCATCGGGCGGCTTCGCCGGGTCACCCGGAGTGCCCCGGTCTCACGCCGGTCCGCCCGCGACGGACGGACGCCCGCGCCTGGCGCGGAGGCGGTCGACCGCGGTCCTGGCGTTCTCCGCGAGCCGGACGGCCTCGGCCTCCAGCGTCCGCGACCCCGCGTCGGTGAGCCGGTAGTAGCGGCGCAGCCGCCCCTGCTGGACCTCCTCGCGGTCGAGGGCCACCAGCCCGTCGCCCGCCAGCCGGTCGAGCACGCCGTACAGCGTGCCGACCTTGAGCCGGACCCGCCCGCCGGACAGTTGCTCGACCTCCCGCACGATGCCGTAGCCGTGACACGGCGCATCGACCAGCGCGGTGAGGATGAGGAACGCGGGCTCCGTCATCGCCCTTGGAGTCATGCCTCACAGCATATATCGGTAAGCATGATATTAGGTAGGGCAGGCTAAAGACGATGCCCGGATCAGTTGGGGACGGCGTTGGCCGGAATCGGAGTGGGGTAGGGCGGGGGGCCGAGGGAGGCCGTCGCGGTCCAGGCGGCGGTGTACATGATGACCCGGGCCGAGAGGTTGATCCAGACCAGCAGGCCGACCACCACGGCGAACACCCCGTAGATGGGGTTGTTCAGGATGTGCGAGAGGAGCAGCGCCGCGAGTTGCTTGAGCAGGGCGAAGCCGACCGCGCCGAACAGGGCGCCGCGCAGCAGCACCCGGAGCGGCTGTCTGGAGCGTCCCAGCCAGCGCAGGATGATCAGAAAGACGACGACGTCGGCGAGGACGCTGACCGTCACGCCGACCAGCCAGATCGTGCCCCAGCCGACCGCCGACTCCGAAAGCCCCAGCCATTCCGCCACGGTCCCGCCGGCCTGGGTGGCGAAACCGCCGACCAGCACCGAGGCGACCATGGTGGTGCCGAGAAGGATGAGCGCCGACAGGTCCCTGAGCTTGGCCAGCAGGAAGTTGAGCGGCGGCTCGGTGGTCATGGAGATCTCGCGCAGCGCGCCGCGCAGGGCGTCGATCGCGCCGAGCCCGGCGTAGAGCAACCCGAGCAGGCCGATGACACCCGCGCTCGTCCGCGAGTCGGCGATCTCCTGGATCGGCAGCCTGTCGGCGAGACCCGGCAGGTACTGGTTGATCGCCTCCCGCAGGGTCGCGGTGGCGTCGGGCCTGACGGAGAGGAAGTAGCCGAACACCGCGAAGGCCAGCGCGATGATCGGGAAGAACGACAGGAAGGCGAAGTAGCTGATCGCTCCCGCGAGCCGGTCGCCGGACTGGATCTGGTAGCGCTGGAAGGTCCTGACCAGATGGTCGAACCAGGGCCACCTGATCCGGGTCGCGTTCAGCACCGCTCTGAACCGTTCACGACCCGCGTGCACACGTTCCATCACACTTGCCACGTGCGCCCCCTACCCAGCCACCGCCGTCCCGATCGTGGACGGCGGCGAAAAAGCAGCCGAGCGTACCCGGAGGATCACGGGGTGGGCAGGAAGCCCACCCGGTCGCGGACCTTGGCCATGGTCTCGGCGGCCACCGCGCGGGCCCGCGCGGCCCCGACGGCGAGCATCCTGTCGAGCTCTGCCTCGTCGGCGAGCAGCTTCTCGGTCCGCTCGCGGATCGGGGTGAAGGTGTCGACCACGAGCTCGGCGACGTCCTTCTTGAAGGTGCCGTACCCCTGCCCGACGTAGCGGGCCTCCAGCTCACCGATGGGAGTCCCGCTCAGCGCGGACTGGATGCGCAGCAGGTTGGTGATGCCCGGCTTGTTGTCGTCGTCGGCGAGGACCTCGGAACCGGTGTCGGTGACCGCGCGCATGATCTTCTTGCGGAGCGGCCCCGGCTGCTCCAGCAGGTCGAGGATGCCGGCGGGCGAGGAGGAGGACTTCGACATCTTCGCGGTCGGCTCCTGGAGGTCGGTGATCTTCTCGACCCCCTTGACGATGTACGGCTCGGGCACCGTGAAGGTCTCGCCGAAGCGGTGGTTGAAGCGCTGCGCGAGGTCGCGGGTGAGCTCCAGGTGCTGCTTCTGGTCGGCACCGACCGGAACCTTGTTGGCCTGGTAGAGCATGATGTCGGCGGCCTGCAGGATCGGGTAGGTGAACAGGCCCACGCTGGCCGAGCTCTCGCCGTGCTTGGCCGACTTGTCCTTGAACTGGGTCATCCGCCCCGCCTCGCCCATGCCGGTGAGGCAGATCAGCACCCAGGCCAGCTCGGTGTGCTCGCGGACGTGGCTCTGCACGAAGACCGTGGATCGCTCAGGGTCGAGGCCGGCGGCGAAGAGCTGGGCGGCGGCGACCCTGGAACGCCTGCGCAGTTCCTCCGGACGGTAGTCCACCGTGATCGCGTGCAGGTCGACGACGCAGTAGAAGGCGTCGTAGCCCTCCTGCATCGCGACGTACTGCCGCACCGCACCGAGGTAGTTTCCCAGGTGGAAGGAGTCGGCGGTGGGCTGGATTCCCGACAGGACGCGAGGGCTGGCCATAGCCACCAATTCTGTCAGCTGTCGGGAGTGGTCGGCGCCTCGGTCCGTGAAGTGCTCCGCTTGATCCTGACCCTGGCGACCCTGCGGCCGTCCATGTCGGTGACCTTCAACTCGAACCCGGGGATCTCCACCCGCTCCCCGAGCGCGGGCAGGTGGCCGAGTCTCGACATGACGAACCCGCCGAGGGTCTCGTACGGGCCGTCGGCCAGGCGGATCCCGCTCTCGGCCGCCACCTCGTCGAGGTTGGCCAGCCCGTCGAGCTCGACCTCCCCCGCGGGCAGCGCGACGTGCTCGTCCGCCACGTCGTGCTCGTCGCGGATGTCGCCGATCAGCTCCTCGACCAGGTCCTCCAGGGTGACGATGCCCGCGGTGCCGCCGTACTCGTCGACCACGATCGCCAGGTGGTGTCCCTCCCTGCGCATCTCCGACAGCGTGGCCATCACCCGCTTGCTGGTGGGGACCAGCTTGACCGGGCGGATCGGCACCAGCTCGCTGATCGGCTCGATGGAGCCGGTCAGCACCGGGTCGAGCAGGTCGCGGATGTGGACGAAGCCCACGATGTCATCGTAGGAGTCCCGGTAGACGGGGAAGCGGGAGTGCGGCATGGCCGCGGCCAGGATCGCCGCCTCGGCCAGCCGCGTGTCGGCGGCCATGAACTCCACCTCGGTGCGCGGCAGCATCACCTCACGGAGCTGCCGCTTGCCCGCCGCGAAGACCTCGCCGATCAGGTGGCGCTCGTCGTCGGTGAGCTCCTGGTGGCCCACCACCATCTCGCGCAGTTCCTCGGTGGAGATCTTCTCGCGGTCGGCGCCCGGGTCGCCGCCGAGCAGCTTCACCACCCCGTCGGTGGACTTGGACAGCGCCCAGATGATCGGCCGCGAGAGCGCGGCCATCCTGTCGAGGAACGGCGCGACCAGCAGTGAGATCCCCTCGGCCCGCTGCCTGGCGATCCGCTTGGGCGCGAGCTCGCCGAGGACCAGCGAGGTGTACGAGATCACCAGCGTCACCAGCACCAGGGCGAGCGGGTCCGCCGCGGCCTCCGGCACCCCCCAGCCCGTCACCACCGGGGTGAGGTCCCTGGCCAGGGTGTCGGCGCCCAGAGCGGCCGAGAGCATGGTCGCCACGGTGACGCCGATCTGCACCGCGGACAGGAAACGGTTGGGGTCCCGGGCGAGCCTGGCGGCCCTCACCCCCCGGCGCCCCCGGGTGCCGAGCCGCCTGACCTGGCTCTCCCTGAGTGAGACCATGGCCATCTCGGCCGCGGCGAAGAAGCCTCCGATCAGTACGAAGAGCATGACCAAGGCGATGTTCGCCAGGACGCTGTTCACGAGATCGTCTCCGTCATGGCGGTCGCCGGTTCCGGCGGTGGCCGATATTTGATGTGCCAGCATATGCTGGCGTAGGGTTACAAAAACAAACAAGTACAAACAACATCAAACAGGAGGCTCCGTGAAGCTGCTCGTCACCGGAGGCGCCGGATACATAGGCAGCGCCGTGGCGGCACAACTCGTCGAGGCGGGCCACGAGGTCACCGTGCTGGACGACCTCTCCACCGGCCACGCCGACGCGGTGCCACCGGGCGCCCGCTTCGTCGAGGGGTCGATCACCGAGGCCGCCGGGGTGCTCAACGGCATCGACGGAGTGCTGCACTTCGCGGCGAAGTCCCTGGTCGGCGAGTCCGTGGAGCGGCCCGGCCTGTACTGGGCGCACAACCTCGGCGGCACCCTGGCCCTGCTCGACGCCATGCGGGGCGCCGGGGTGGGCAGGATCGTCTTCTCCTCCACCGCCGCGACGTACGGCGAGCCGGAGCGCTCCCCGATCCTGGAGACCGACCCGACCCGGCCCACCAATCCCTACGGCGCGTCCAAGCTCGCGGTCGACACCGCGCTGAGCACGTTCGCCGGGCTGTACGGCCTGGCCGCGGTGAGCCTGCGCTACTTCAACGTGGGCGGCGCCTACACCGCCGGGGACGGCAACGTCTACCGCGAGCGTCACGCCACAGAGACCCACCTGATCCCCAACATCCTCGCCGTCCCGCTCGGCGGACGCGAGTCCGTCAGCCTGTTCGGCACGGACTACCCGACCCCCGACGGCACATGCGTGCGCGACTACATCCATCTGGCCGACCTCGCCAGGGCCCACCTGCTGGCGCTGGACGCCTGCTCGCCG
This sequence comes from Streptosporangium sp. NPDC006013, assembly GCF_040614275.1. Lineage (NCBI taxonomy): Bacteria > Bacillati > Actinomycetota > Actinomycetes > Streptosporangiales > Streptosporangiaceae > Streptosporangium > Streptosporangium sp. NPDC006013. The sequence goes on along the minus strand of NZ_JBEXUE010000214.1, from coordinate 10,604 downwards.
GGCGAGCACAAGATCTACAACCTGGGTAACGGGACCGGCTTCTCGGTCTCCGAGGTGCTGTCGGTCTGCCGCGAGGTGACCGGCCACGAGATCCCCGTGGTCGTGCGCGAGCGCCGCGCCGGTGACCCGGCCGTGCTGGTGGCCTCCGCCGAGAAGGTCCGGCGCGAGCTCGGCTGGAAGCCGGAGCACCCGTCGCTCCGTGACGTCGTCGCCGACGCCTGGGCCGCCCTGATCGGCTGACCGCCTCCCGCCACGCCCGAGACGCGTACCCGGCGCCGGCCACCCGCCGACTCGGAGGGCCACGCCTACCTCAGGCTGAAGCGGGCCGTGTTGTTGGCCGGACGGCGGTCGCCCAGCCGCAGGGAGTAGACGGTCGCCTCGGCCCGCGGCGCGTGCCCGCGGGCCACGAAGGCGAGCATGAAACTCACCCTCCTGCCCGCGCCGACCGTACGCAGCCTGCAGCCGACGTAGGCGGGATGGGAGTCGCACCGCGCGCCCCTCGCCGACATGAGGCGCGCGCCGCCGGTGTCGAAGAAGACCCCGGCGTCGTGGACACGCCGCGGCCCGCGGTTGCGCACCACCGCGGACACGGTGACCAGACGGCCCGCGCGCGCCGCGCGCGAGAGCCTGACCGCGAGGTCCGTACCGTCGTCCACCTCGGTCAGCGTCTGGGAGTGGTTGTTCGTCTCGTCGTCGTCCACGACCTCGGAGGAGAGCGTCGCGCTCGCCGTCAGCGGGCCCCGCGCGCCGGGTTTGACCACCCCGTTGATCGTCACCCCACCGGTCTGCCCGGCGGGGACGTCCTTCGTCGCGGCGCAGACCACCTCACCGGCGGTGGCACCGGGGAGGCACTCGGCGACGTTGACCCCGATCACCTCCACCCCGTCGGGCAGCCGGACCGTGAGCAGCGGCAGCACCGCGTCTCCGGGGCCGGCGTTGCGCACCTCGGCACGGTAGGTCAGCGGCTGTCCCGGTTGCGCGCGCTTCGGGGAGACGGTCAGCCGCACCGACAGGTCGGCGCCGCCCCAGCCCTCGTCGTCGGGCGAGGCCGACGCCGCCCGGGGTACCGTCGCGAGCACGAGACAGATCACCCCTGCGACGATCCGTACCGCGACGTGCTCCCTGAACAGCGATCCCCCGACCATAGGTGATCATTGAACGCCGGGACACACCGCTCTGCGATGATCGACACGCCGCCTTTTCCCTCTGCCGTCCGTGTTCTCCGGGAGCCGGACGTACTCCCGGTGAGCCGGGACGCGAAGGGGGCCCCGGTTCACCGGGGCCCCCTTCGAGCGCTGACTGGGAAACGTCCGCTCAGATGAGACCGAGCTCACGCACCGCGGAACGCTCCTCCTCGAGCTCGCGCACCGTGGCGTCGATCCGCTCACGGGAGAAGGCGTCGATCTCCAGACCCTGGACGATCTCCCACTTGCCGTCGCGCGAGACGACCGGGAAGGAGGAGATGAGCCCCTCGGGCACGCCGTACGAGCCGTCGGAGGGGATCGCGGCCGAGGTCCACTCGGCGCCGTTGACCCAGTCGAAGACGTGGTCGATCGCCGCGTTGGCGGCGGAGGCGGCCGAGGACGCGCCACGGGCCTCGATGATCGCGGCGCCGCGCTTGGCGACGGTGGGGATGAAGGTGTCGCGCAGCCAGGCCTCGTCGACCAGCTCGGCGGCGATCTTGCCACCGACCTCGGTGTGGAAGAGGTCGGGGTACTGAGTGGCGGAGTGGTTGCCCCAGATGGTCATCTTCTTGATCTCGCTGACCGGGACCTGCAGCTTGGCGGCGAGCTGGGAGAGCGCGCGGTTGTGGTCGAGGCGGGTCATCGCGGTGAAGCGCTCGGCCGGGACGTCCGGGGCGTGCTGCTGGGCGATGAGCGCGTTGGTGTTGGCCGGATTGCCGACCACCAGCACGCGGATGTCGTCCGCCGCGTTGTCGTTGATCGCCTTGCCCTGCGGGCCGAAGATGCCGCCGTTGGCCTGGAGAAGGTCTCCGCGCTCCATGCCCTTGGTCCGGGGGCGGGCACCGACCAGGAGGGCGACGCTGGTGCCGTCGAACGCCGCGTTCGCGTCGTCGGTGACCTCGATGCCGCTCAGCAGCGGGAACGCGCAGTCGTCGAGCTCCATCGCGGTGCCCTCGGCGGCCTTGACCGCCTGCGGGATCTCCAGGAGGCTCAGCTTGACCGGGACGTCGGCGCCCAGCAGCTGGCCCGAGGCGATGCGGAAAAGCAGCGCGTAGCCGATCTGACCGGCGGCGCCGGTGACGGTGACCTTTACGGGAGTCTGGGCCATGACCTTCCCCCACTCGAAGGATGAATTGTGACGCTCGGATGCTACCCGCACACGACGAACGACCGTCGGGCGAGTGCCCCCATCCGGCTCTTCGCCCTACCCACCGACGAGGACTGACTGCGTACAGCCGGCCTGGCCCCCGCCCGAGGGACAGGACACCCGGCCAAGCCCTGCTAATGCTCCGTTCCTCAAAGCAGGTCGCGAACGCGTGGCCGAAACCCCGAGGCTGTCGAGGTGGCCTTTCCGGCGTCCTGAGTCAACGTGGATCTGTGCGTCCGATGAGGAAGATCGCACTAGGCGCAGGTGGCCATGGCGGGGCGGGCGTTCTCCCGTCCGGGGAACTCGACCTTGGAGAAGTGCTTGTCGAGCAGCCTGCGGACCGTGCCGTCCTTGTAGAGGGCGGCGATCGCTCCCCTGACGGCCTCGCAGGTGCGCCTGTCGCCCTTCTTGAGCGCCACCGCGTAGCGCTCGTCGGTGAGCTTGAGGCCGAGCAGCTTGTAGCGGATGCTCTCCCGGTTGCCGAAGCCCGCCAGCAGCAGGTCGTCGCCGGGGATCGCGTCGACCTCACCGGCCCGCAGCTTGTCGACGCACTCGGAGTAGGTCTTGGCGGGCACCAGGGTGAGCCGTTCGACCACGTCCTGGATCACGGCCACGGAGACGCTGGCGGCCGGCTGGCACATCCGGCTGCCCTCCAGGCCCTTCACGGTCACGATCAGCGAACCGTCCTTGACGAGGGCGTCGACGTGGGCGAGGTAGTAGGGCCCCGCGAAGGTGACGTCGTCGGTGTCGTTGATCGAGTAGGTCGCCAGCACCAGGTCGATGTCCCCGTCCGCCAGCAGCTTCGGCCGCTCCGCGCGGGCGGTGGACCTGAAGGTGACGCCGCTCTCCGGCACCCCCAGCGCCTTGGCGATCTCAAGGGCCAGGTCGATCTCGAAGCCGCCCCACTTCCCGCCGTTGTTCAGTGCGATGCCGGGCAGGAAGTCGCGCACGCCGATGGTGAGCCTGCCCGTCTTGGCGGCCTTGTCGACCACCGAGGTGTACGAGGGGCGGGCGGTCTCGGCCGGCTCCGGCTCGCCCTGGGAGACGGTCCTCGGCCACCAGCGGACCGCGGCGAACGCCGCCCCCGCGATCAGCAGCACGGCGACCCCGACGGCGATCCAGCGCCTCCCCTGTCGGCGGGCCGGTGGCGCCGCCGGCCCGCCGACAAGGGTCGCGGACACCTGCCAGCTGGGCGGCGGCACCTCCCCCGGCTGTTCCGGGGAGGCCACGCTGTCGCCGTATCCGGGAGACGAGGGGTACTCCCGGTAGCCGGGAGAGGACGGGTACTCGCCGTACCCGGGGGACGAGGGGTACTCCCGGTAGCTCGACGGGCGGTGCTCCGGAGAGCGCCGGTCGGGGTGGGACGGGTTCTCCACGGGAGCATGCGCGGACGGGAGGTCGCCCCGGCCGGAGGTCTCACGGCGTTCGCCCTGACCCGGCTGCCTGGTCCGGCCCCCCTGTCCCTCGGTACCGGCGCCCTCCTGACCAGGGCGGAGGGTCGGGTCCTGGGCGGAATTTCCCATCCGGAACCCGGTGGACGGCAGGACCGGCTCACCCGGGGCGTTCGTCCGGTGAGTCGGGGTGCGCATCAGACTGGTCGCGTCGTCGTCGAGGGCCGGACCTTGGGCATGGGGCCGGTCGCGGCCCTGATCACGAGCCTGGGACTCGTCGCGGTTCCCGGTGCGGGAGCGGAGCTCGTCGGGGGCGGCGACCTTGGCACCCTGGGTGAGGATCGCGGGCGAGGCGTTCACCGTCTCGGGGTGGCCGAGCATCCTGAGCAGGATCTGGTCCGCCGAGGGCCGGTCCGCGGGTGACTTGGCCAGCGCCGAGGTGACCACGCCGCGCAGCGGCTGCGGCAGCGAGCCGAGGTCGACCTCGTGGTTGAGGATGCGGTTGAGCACCACGGCGATCGACCTCCCTTCGAAGATCGTCTCGCCGGTCGCGGCGAACGCGATGGTCGCTCCCCAGGCGAAGACGTCGGTGTGCGGCCCGACCTCGGAGCCGGAGATCTGCTCGGGCGCCATGTAGGCGGGGGTGCCGATGGCCCGGCTGGTGATCGTGCCGGTGGAGTCGAGGATGCGGGCGATGCCGAAGTCGACGACCCTCGGGCCGTCGGCGGCGATGAGCACGTTGTCCGGTTTGAAATCGCGGTGCACGATCGAGGCGTGGTGGATCGCGGTGAGCGCGGTGGCCGTGCCGATCGCCAGCCGCTGCAGCGCGGCGCCCCGCAGGGGGCCGTCGGTCTCCACGACCTCGCTCAGCGACCTGCCCTCGATGTACTCACTCGCGATGTAGGGGGTGTCGCCCTTGAGGTCGGCGTCCAGGACGGCCGCCGTACAGAAGGACGCGACCCGCTGGGCCGCCCGCGCCTCCCTGGCGAACCTGGACCTGGCGATGGCGTCGCCGGAGAACTTCACGTGCAGCAGCTTGATCGCCGCCCGCTCCCCCGCGGCGTTGATCCCGAGGTAGACGATGCCCTGCCCGCCCTCGCCGATCTTCCCGACGACGCGGAACGGCCCGAGCTGGCGCGGCTCTCCCGCTTCCAGTGGCGCGATCTCCGACATCATCGTCCCCACGGTCTCGTAATCTCCGACGTGGCAAACTTTACGGCGCCATGACTCATACCCTCCCTTTGTTATCCCGACGTGACCTCAGTTTTCCTACAACGTGGCCATGTCCACAGCCCCCGTCATGGTGAGATGCCAGACACGTTCACTCCCCAATCTCCGACATTCACCCCAATCTGGCGCTCCAGCCGCTTAGATCGCTACCGTTGTACGTCCCTCAGGCAAGCCGGAGCAAAAACTTCCATGCGCCGATATATCGGTTATCGCGAGTTCGTACAGCGCGATCAGCGTTCCCTCGTCGGCACCGCCCTCCTTCTCACCGGCAGCCACGAGCAGGCCATCCGCCTCGCCCTGCGCTCCTTCCACACGGTCGCCCTCTCCTGGCCGCCACCGGTGTGGGAGAACCCCACCACGCACGCCCAGATCGCGCTCTACCGCCGCTTCCTGGCGCGGCCGAGCGCCGCCGGGCCGACGGCTCTGGTGCGGCTGCCTCCCCGGCAGCGCCTCCTCGTCGTCGCCTGCCTGCACGACGGCAGGAGCCGCGCCGAGATGGCCTCCGTCCTCGGGCTGCCGGAGAAGACGGTGGAGGCGGAGATCACCGAGGCGGTCGACACCCTCACCAAGGGGAACGAGACCCGCCTCGTCAACAGGATGGCCACGGCGGCGGGCGAGGCGTCGGTTCCCGACCTCAGCGCCCGGTCCATGCGCACGCTCAGGCGGCGTCGCAACCGGGGAGCCCTCCTCGCCGTGGCGGCGGCGCTGGTACCGGTCGGCCTGATCGCCGCCTTCGTCATGCTCCAGCGCGCGGAGGTGTGGAACTCGGCGCTGGGCGAGCGGAACCGGCCGCACGCCGCACAGGTCCAGGAGCCGGTACGGGCGGTCTCCAGCCCCGCGCCGAGCGCCACCCCGGCACCGTGGCAGGCGCCGCGGACCTCCTCGGTGATCCGCTACGCGGTCCCCGGCCGCTGTCCCGGCCAGGGCGTCCAGGCGGGCGGCACGTCCCCGGCACGGGCCGGCGACGTGACCTGCGCGGGCTGGACCCTGAAACTGGTCTCCAGCGGCTCTGAGAACTCCGCTCCCGGCCTTCCCCCGTGCGAGGGCACAGATCCCTGCGAGTCGACGCTGAGCGTTCCCGACGCCGCTCAGCGCCTCGCGCGCGGCGACGGCGAGGAGCATCCTCGACTGGTTCCCGCCATCAGCCATGACGGGCGCCGCATCGCCTACCTCAGCGCGGCGGAGCGCCGCTATGTCGCCCACGACCTCGGCAGCGGGGTGAAGCGCTACCTGTCGCCGGTTCTCGCCTCCGCCGACACCGAGAACGGCACGTTGGTGAGCGTCTCCTCCAACGGCCGCCACTTCACGGTCACGCTCGGCGAGCGGCGGCTGCGAACCGACTTCACGACCGGCGACCTGACGTCCGTACCCGCGGAGCAGCTGCCACCGACCGAGAAGGTCGCCGCCTGGCTTGGCAAGAGGTACGGCACCTGGGCCGACTCTCCCAGCGGTAGGTACTCCGCCGCGATCGTCGCGGGGAAGGGCGAGGACCCCCACAGTCTCCATGTCATCGACGCCGAGTCGCGGCGGGTCTTCAGGCGGCTCCCGCTCCCCGAGACGGAGCGGCCCGCCACCGCCGAGGTGGTGAGCTGGCTGGACACCCGCGAGGTGGTCGTCAGGATGAGCGCCAGGGACGGCGGCGAACCCCTCGGCCTCTTCCGGGTGGACGCCGTCACCGGACGGGCGCGCCCCCTGCCCGGCCTCCCCGCCGACGCCCCGATCGTGCTGGGGGCCGCGGTGACCCCGTGATCCCGTACGACCGGCAGGAAGACACGGAAAAGGGCCGCCCTGGAGACACGGCGGCCCCGTGATCCCGTACGACCGGCAGGAAGACACGGAAAAGGGCCGCCCTGGAGACACGGCGGCCCCGTGATCCCGTACGACCGGCGGGAAGACACGGAAAAGGGCCGCCGTAGGGGCGGCCCTTTCCTCGCGGTCGGGGGTTGACCTGACGCGGTCAGACCATCTTCTTCTTCAGGTTCTCGTCCAGCGCCGCCAGGAAGTCCTGGGTGGTCAGCCACTTGGCGTCGCCGCCGACCAGCAGGGCGAGGTCCTTGGTCATCTGACCGCCTTCGACGGTCTCGACGCAGACCTGCTCCAGCTTGTTCGCGAAGTCGATCACCGCGGGGGTGTTGTCGAGCTTGCCGCGGTGCTGAAGGCCCCGGGTCCACGCGAAGATCGAGGCGATCGGGTTCGTGGAGGTGGGGTTGCCCTTCTGGTGCTCACGGTAGTGACGGGTCACCGTGCCGTGGGCGGCCTCGGCCTCGACGGTCCGGCCGTCGGGGGTGAGCAGGACCGAGGTCATCAGGCCGAGGGAGCCGAAGCCCTGGGCGACGGTGTCGGACTGGACGTCGCCGTCGTAGTTCTTGGCGGCCCAGACGTATCCGCCCTCCCACTTGAGCGCCGCGGCGACCATGTCGTCGATCAGGCGGTGCTCGTAGGTGATGCCCGCCTTCTTGAAGTCAGCCTCGAATTCCTCTTCGAAGACCTCGGCGAAGATGTCCTTGAAGCGGCCGTCGTAGGCCTTCAGGATCGTGTTCTTGGTGGAGAGGTAGACCGGGTAGCCACGCGACAGGCCGTACCGCATGGAGGCGCGGGCGAAGTCGCGGATCGAGTCGTCCAGGTTGTACATCGCCATCGCGATGCCGGGGCCGGGGAAGTCGTAGACGTCGAGCTCGATCGGCTCCGAGCCGTCCTTGGGCGTGTAGGTGAGGGTCAGGGTGCCCTCGCCGGGGATCTTCAGGTCGGTGGCGCGGTACTGGTCGCCGAACGCGTGACGGCCGATGATGATCGGCTTGGTCCAGCCGGGGACGAGCCTCGGCACGTTGGACATGATGATCGGCTCGCGGAAGATGACACCGCCGAGAATGTTACGGATGGTCCCGTTCGGGGACTTCCACATCTTCTTGAGGCCGAACTCCTCGACCCGAGCCTCGTCAGGAGTGATCGTGGCGCACTTGACGCCGACTCCGTACTGCTTGATCGCGTTGGCGGCGTCGATCGTCACCTGGTCGTCGGTGGCGTCGCGGTGCTCGATCCCGAGGTCGTAGTACTTCAGGTCGACGTCGAGGTAGGGAAGGATCAGCTGGTCCTTGATGAACTGCCAGATGATCCGGGTCATCTCGTCGCCGTCAAGCTCGACGACGGGGCCCTCTACCTTGATCTTGGGCATGCGTGTGGTTCCCCTTCTGAACTAAATTGGCCAGACAGTCCTTTTTGAGGCTCACTGGCCGTTGAGGCTATCGGACCGGGCCAACCGCCTTGCGGCGTACCCGCTCGTCCGACCTATCGCATCGGCATGAGAGCCGGGAATTCGAGGATCAGCCCGCCCGCCATCAGGGCGATTCCGAGAACGGCGAGGGTGAGGGCGTCCGTGGCCTTGCGGCGCACGGCGAGCCGCCCACCTCCGGCCAGCCGGGCCAGTGCCCCCAGCGTCATGACGGCACCGAGGGCGAAACCACCCCACTCGGGCATGTCCAGCAGCACCGCGAAGACCATCGCGGCGACCGCGCCGGCCACCACCAGCGGATACGGTCCCCAACGCTCCTCGCTCGCGTTCACCGCTCGCGCGCTCATCGACCCACCCTCCGCTCTCGCCTCTGATTCCGACTCATCGCTCGGCGATCGGCTTCCACTTCTGGTCCCGCTCGCCGATGTACTCGCTGTCCGGGCGGATCAGCCGGTTGTCGGCATGCTGCTCGATGACGTGTGCGGTCCATCCTGACATGCGGCTGACCGAGAAGACCGGGGTGAACAGGTCCGTCGGGATGCCGAGGTAGTGGTAGACCGTCGCCGCGTAGAAGTCGACGTTCGGATAGAGGCCCTTGGTCTCGAAGACGACCTCCTCCATCTCCTTCGACATCCGGTAGTACGTGTCGTCACCGGATGCCTCGCCGAGCTCCCGCGACATCTGGCGCAGGTGCGTGGCGCGCGGGTCCTCGGTCTTGTAGACCCGGTGCCCGAAGCCCATGATCTTCTCGCCCGCGGCGAGCCTGTCGCGTACCGACTGGGCGACGGCGCCCGCGTCGAGCGACTCCAGGGTACGCATGACCTGCTCGTTGGCGCCGCCGTGCAGGGGGCCCTTGAGGGTGCCGATGGCCGCCACGATGGCCGAGTGCATGTCGGACAGGGTCGCGGCGCAGACCCGGGCGGCGAACGTGGAGGCGTTCATCGTGTGGTCGGCGTGCAGGACCAGGCAGGTGTCGAAGATCTCGACCTCGCGCTCACCGGGGGTACGGCCGGTGATCTGGAGGAGGAAGTTCGCCGCCACGCTCAGGGAGGGGTCCGGGTCACGGATGACGGCACCGGTCCTGGCCGCGTGGTAGCGGGCGACGAGGATCGGCTGCTGCGCGGTCAACCTGGCGGCCTTGCGCAGGTTCGCCTCGGGGGCGTTGGACTCCTTGTCCGGATCATCACCTCCGGCCAGCGAGACCAGCGTGCGCAGCGCCTCCATCGGGGCCTGTCTCTCCGCGATCTCCGAGATGTTGGCCTCGACGAGCGTGCCGAGCGTACGCCCTCGAACCAGTTCCTCTTCGTACGCCGAGAGCTGTTCCCGGGTGGGGAGCGTGCCGTACTGCAGCAGGTGCGCGGTCTCTTCGAAGGTGGTGCGGCCGGCCAGATCGTGGATGTCGTAGCCACGATAGAAGAGGCGACCGGCCTGACCGTCGATGTCGCTGAGCGCTGTGGACGCGGCTACGACATCGGCGAGACCTTTGGTGGGCTTGTCCGCCATGAGTGTTTCCTCCGCTTATCTGTGCCCGAAGTCTACCTGTGAGCAGCGGAAACCCTCCCGAGAGGTCCAGGCCAATTTCAAGAATGATTCTCCTTCTGGCAAAGGCGATTCCCCATCACCTCGTTTGGGTAAGCCGGAGCTGTAGGAATAGTTACGGCGGGCTACCTGGGGAGGAACTGCCGTGGAGGGGCCGTTCATACGCATCGAGGACACCGGTGAAGTGGTCCCGTTGCGCCCCGAGATCACGACGATCGGACGTGGCCGTGGAGTGGACATCCGGCTGACCGATCCGAGTGTGTCCCGGCTACACGCGGAATTCGTCCGGCGCGGACCCTACCTGTACGTCGTTGATCTGGGCCTGTCCCGCAACGGCACTCGGGTCAACGGCCGACCGATCGCCCGGAGGGTGCTTGACGACGGTGACGTGGTGTCCTTCGGCGCGGCACGAGGCAGGATCGGCGGGGTGCCTCGCGAGGACTTCGCCCCGGAGGTCGAGCTCCGCCGCGCCGCGGCGCCGGAGCTGACCAGGCGGGAGGTGGACGTCCTGACGTCGCTCTGCCGTCCGGCGTTGTCGGACGAGGCGTTCGTCGCACCGGCCACGGCCAGGGAGATCGCCGACGACCTGGTGGTGACGGAGGCGGCCGTCAAGCAGCACCTCCTGCGTCTCTACCAGAAGTTCCGGATCCCCGAGGGGACCAACCGGCGCACCAGGCTGGCGAACGAGGTCGTCGCCCTGGGGCTGGTGAGGCCCACCCCCGTGGTGCCCTCGCAGCGCGCCACCGGTGCCCCGGAGTCCCAGCCGGCGGCCACCGCCGCGAACCGCAGCTCGTACGCGGTCGAGCCGTGGAGTCTGCGGGAGACCGCCCTGCACCTGGAGGTACTGGCACAGAGCGAGTCGGTGTTCGCGCTCGCCAACGGGC
>NZ_JBEXUE010000213.1:0-16600 GCF_040614275.1 Streptosporangium sp. NPDC006013 | reverse complement strand
CCGCTGGTGGGTCTGCTGGCCTACGTGAAACGTAGTCAATCGAATGCACCTCCTTCTAGGTGATCGACTCGGGCTGGTCAACGCGGGGCTTCAAGACGCATCGCTGCACCTCAAGCCCCCTCCTTCAGGAGGGGGTCGTTGACATCCGGAGAACTCCGATCAGTCGGGGGTCAGAAGAGGTGGGGCTTGCCCCGGGTAAGGAAGGATCCACGACCGGGCTTCCCGTCGAAGGCTCCGTCGTTGACGAGGTGATGGCCGCGGGAGAACACGTGGACCGGTCGTCCGGTCACCCGCATGCCGTCGTAGAGGTTGTAGTCCGTGCGCATGTGCGAACCCGCCGTGGTGATGACGTGGTCCGCCGCGGGGTCCCAAACGAGGAGGTCGGCGTCCGCACCCACGGCTACCAGACCCTTGTGTGGGAAGAGTCCGAACAACTTGGCCGGACGCGTCGCCACAAGGTCGACGAACCTGCACATGTCGATCCGGCCCGTCTTGACTCCTGTCTCCCAGAGAACCATGAGCCGGTCCTCGACTCCCGGAACCCCGTTGGGAACCTTCGGGAAGTACCCGGGGCTTCGCAGTTTCTGCGGGGGGAGATCGTCGGGTTGCTCCAGGCAGAAACCCGCGTGGTCGGTGGCCACCGTCGACAGCGCCCCCACGGTGAGCGCCTGCCACAGGCCCTCCTGGTTGCCGCGCTCCCGGATCGGCGGCGAGCAGAGGTAAGCGGCGGCTTTCTCGCCAAGCTCGGCGTAGTCCTCGTACGCGACCGCGAGATACTGCGGGCACGTCTCCCCCCACACCAGCGAGCCCTGCCCCCTCGCCTGGCCGATCTCCGCCGCGGCCGTCGCGCTGGAGACATGCACCACGTAGAGGGGACTGCCGACGGAGTCCGCCAGGACGATCGCCCGATGCACCGCTTCGGCTTCGGACTCGTGGCCGTGCGCTGTGGTGTGGTAATTCTCCGCTGTACGTCCACTCTCGATCAGCAAGCGGGTCTCTCGGGCCACCATGTGGCCGTTCTCGGCATGCACCATCGGCAGCACGCCGTACTCGACCGCGAGTTCGAAGCCTTCGAGCAGTTGGCCGTCGTCGACCATCTGCGTGCCGGGGTAGGCCATGAAGAACTTCCAGCTCGACGCGCCCTCTCCGGCCAGGCGGCGCAAGTCGTCCAGCACGTTCTCCTGCTGGTCACGCGGCGGCACTATGGCGTGCAACCCGAAGTCGACGACGGCCTTCTCAGCGGCCACGTCCCGGCGACGCATATACGAGTCGAGGAGGGAGTTGTCGGGCTCCTTCTTCACGAAATCGATGACCGTCGTCGTCCCGCCGTGTGCGGCCGCGATCGTGCCGCTGTGGAAGTCATCCGCCGTTCGGGTCGTGAAGCCGTCGATCGGGTATTCCAGATGCGTGTGCACATCGATCCCGCCGGGGAGGACGAGTTTCCCGGTCGCGTCGATGACCTTGTCGGCCGACCAGCCGTCGCCGAACCCGAGTGCGACAACGAGCCCGTCGCGCACCAGAACATCGGCCCGGACGGCGGCGTCGGCGTTGACGACGGTACCGCCTTTGATGAGTGTCGATCCCATCGTTCTCCTTCTTGAACGGCCGGCCACACCAGCTGGGTGGTCAGTCTGATCAGCCGGTGTAGTGCTCGTCGGCCAGCGTGAGCACCTCGTCCAGCACTTCGAGAGCCAGGTCGATCTCCGACTCGCGGATGATCAGGGGCGGGGTCAGGCGCAGCACGTTGAAGTTCGCCGTGAGGTACAGGCCACGCTCCATCGCCGCCTTGAGGATGCGACTCACCGGTGCGGCCGCGGGGCCCTTGGCGTTGAACGGCACGAGCGGTTCGCGCGTCGCCCGGTCCCTGACGAGCTCTACTCCGTAGAAGAGGCCACGGCCACGAATGTCACCGATGCTCGGGTGCCTGTCCGCCAGGGACGCCAGCCCTTCGCCGAGCCGCCGGCCCATGAGCCGGGCGTTCTCGACGACACCCTCGTCCTGCATGATGCGCAGAGAGGCGACACCGGAGGCACAGGCGAGCGGGTGTCCCGCGTAGGTGAGACCGCCCCAGAACATGTTGTCGCGCAACCAGTCGGAGATCTTCTCTGACACGGTCATCGCACCCAGCGGGACGTAACCGGAGTTGAGCCCCTTCGCGGTGGTGAGGATGTCCGGGGCGACAGCCCAGTGGTCGCAGGCGAACCATTCGCCCGTCCGGCCGAATCCCGACATGACCTCGTCGAAGATGAGCAGGATGCCGTACCGGTCGCAGACCTCCCGAAGGGAGCGGAGGTATCCGTCAGGCGGGTACAGAAGTCCGTTCGTTCCGGTCACCGGCTCGACGATCACGGCGGCCACGGTGTTGGGGTTCTCGTATTGGAGGATCTCCTCCAGGTGCGGTCCCCCTGAGCAGACAGGGCACGGGTCGGGGTGGCCCGCGGGACAGCGGTACGTGTACGGATCGAGCATCCGCACCACGCCGGTCATGCCCGGCTCCGCCGCCCAGCGACGCGGGTCCCCGGTCAGCGCGATGGCCCCCGCGGTCGCCCCGTGATAGGAGCGGTAGCGAGCCACGATCTTCTGGCGGCCGGTCACGTGACGGGCGAGGCGCACGGCGTTCTCGTTGGCTGCCGCACCACCGGTGGTGAAGAAGCTCATCTTCAGGTCACCGGGCGTCAGCCCGGCCAGCATCTCGGCCAGCTCCGCCCGGGACCGCTCGGCGAAACCGGGGCCGATGTAGCACAGCTGTTCAGCCTGGCTGCGAATGGCCTCGACCAGCCTCGGGTGCTGGTGTCCGAGGTTGAGATTGACCAGCTGCGATTGGAAGTCGAGGTACTTGCGGCCTTCGTAGTCCCAGAACCAGGAGCCCGAGCCTCCGGCAACCGGAATGGGGTTGAGCGCGCCCTGGACCGACCAGGAGTGAATGACGTACTCCTTGTCGGCCTCCTGCACGCGCTGGCCGGTCCACGTCTGCGCGTCGATGACGGTCATCGGATCGCCTTCTCTCGTCCCGTAGGTGTCACTGGGTCTTCGTCTCGGCGCCGAACACGGCCAGGCGGGCCAGGGGACGACCGGCGTTGGCGGCCGCGCAGATCACGAGGATCTCGCGGGGGCGAGGGACGTCGGACACCTGGAAGGTCACCGTCTGATGGTGCGATCGGGTCTTCGAGTCGAGCTTGTGCTTGAGCGGGATGTCGATGGGGCTGCCTGGGAGACCGACCTTCTCGGCGGCGGGCAGAAGTTCGGTGCCGCCGGCCGCCTTGCGGAAGACGTTGCCGAACCGGAGGTTGTGGATCAGGGCCGAGCCGTGCTCGACCTCACCGTCGATGCCGACGAGCGCCGCCTTGCCGAACGCCTCCACCTCGTCACCGAGCAGGTCCACGCAGGCCGGGCCGACAAGTTGCCCGATCTCCTCGCCCAGCTCGTCAGCGAGCGTCACCAGGTCCTCGACGTACTCGCTCGGGTATGGGTTGGCGATCACCGCACCGACGAATGCGACCCGATGCAGGCGCTCGACCGGGTGCCCGTTCTCGAGCATGGTCTCCTCGAGATGCTTGATGATCTTGCGGACCTGGATGCTCACTTTGCCTCCCTGAGTGGTTCATCTGGTGAACCATTGGTTCAAATTCTGATGACGGGTGGGGATTGTGTCAAGGGATTTCGCAGATGGAAAGCAGTCTCCCGTTTGTGGCCGCGGCGGCGGGATCAGTCCCGTCGACCGTTCTGGGCACACCGCGCGTCGCGGGTCACGTAGAGATCAGGGCGGCGGTCCGCCAGCGGCTGGTTGAACGGGTTGCCGTGCCGGGCTTCTCGCGACCCGATGAGGTCGATCTCGGCGAGCAACAGCTCTTCGCCGTCGTTGCTCGCGGGACCCGCGAGGATCCAGCCGTCGGGGCCGACGATCACCGATCTCCCGACGAACTCCTGGCCACGCTCGACACCCACCCGGCTCACGCCCGCGACATAGGACTGGTTGCTGTGCGCGCCGGTCATGCACATGAGGTTGGCCATGGCCGGCACATCGGCCGGCTGGCCCGGCACGGGGACCCAATTAGAGGGAAGAACGATCAGGTCGGCGCCTTGGAGAGCCGCGCTGCGGAAGGTCTCGGGGAACCACGCGTCGTAGCAGATCCCCACTCCGATCCGTCCCAGCGGCGTGTCGAAAACCGGAAACCCCGCCTCGTTGCGGCCGTAGATGGCCTTCTCGTCGTTCCAGAGATGGGCCTTGCGGAACGTCCCGACGTGCCCGTCCGGGCCTATCAGCACGGCCGAGTTGTACGGCCGGCCGCCCTCCCGTTCGGTGACACCGGCGACGATCCAGAGTTGGTGCTTCTGGGCGAGTGCGGCCCAGGCCGAGCAGGCCGGTCCTCCGGGTATGTCCTCGGCGTACCGGAGGGCCTCGGCACGGTCCGCGAAGACGTACCCGGCGGAGGACGCCTCGGGAAGGACGACGAGCCGCGCACCGGCCTCGGCCGCTTTCGTGATCCACTTCGACGATCGCTCGATGTTGCCGGCGATGTCACCGATGCGCGGGCGTAATTGCACGCCCGCGAGGATGAACTCGGTCACCACGGCGCCCTGATGGACATGTACTTGACCTCGAGGTACTCGTCTATCCCGACCCGGCCGCCCTCACGCCCCAGACCGGATTGCTTGACCCCGCCGAAGGGAGCCGCCGGGTTGGAGATCACGCCCTGGTTGAGGCCGACCATGCCGCTCTCGAGGCGCTCGCAGACGCGCAGCCCTCGATCGAGGCGTTCCGTGAAGACGTACGCCGCGAGACCGTACTCCGTGTCGTTGGCCATGGCGACCGCGTCGTCCTCCTCGTCGAAGACGATGACCGGCGCGACCGGGCCGAAGATCTCCTCGCGAACGGTCCGGACGCCGTGGGGCACCCCGGTGAGGACGGTCGGCCGGTAGAAGTTGCCGCCGCCGGCCAGCGCCTCACCGCCGGTCAGCACTTCGGCTCCGGCGGCTCGTGCCTCGTCGACCAGCTCGGCCACGCCGGCGAGGGCGCCCTGGTCGATCAGGGGGCCCACCTGCGTCGACGGGTCGAGCCCATGGCCCACGGTCAACGAGCCCAGCCGTTCGGCGAGCGCCTCGCTGAAGTCCTGGGCGACTCCCCTCTGGACGTAGAACCTGTTCGCGGCCGTGCATGCCTCCCCGATGTTGCGCATCTTGGCCTGAACCGCACCCTCGACCGCCAGATCGAGGTCGGCGTCGTCGAAGACGATGAACGGCGCGTTCCCACCGAGCTCCATCGAGGTGCGCAGCACCTTGTCCGAGCACTGCGCGAGCAGGGTGCGGCCGACCTCCGTTGAACCGGTGAACGAAAGCTTGCGCAGTCGCGAATCGCGCAGCAGCGCCGACGTCACCTCTCCCGACCTCGATGTGGTGAAGACGTTGACCACCCCGGACGGCAGGCCGACATCCTGGAGGATCCCCACCAGCGCGAGCATCGACAGCGGTGTCTGTCGTGCCGGCTTGACCACCACCGTGCAACCGGCCGCGAGTGCGGGCCCGATCTTGCGAGTGCCCATCGCCATGGGAAAGTTCCACGGGGTCACCAGCAGGCTGGGGCCGACCGGCTGCCGGGTCACGACCACGCGCGACCCGCCGCCGGGGGCGACCAGGTAGCCGCCGTCGATGCGGACGGCCTCCTCCGAGAACCACCGGAAGAACTCGGCCGCGTACGCGACCTCGGCTTGCGATTCGGCCAGCGGCTTACCCATCTCCAGCGTCATGAGCCGCGCGAGATCGTCCCTGCGGGCGAGGATCTGCTCGAACGCCCGTCGCAGGATCTCCCCTCGTTCACGAGGTGGCGTGGCAGCCCAGGACGCCTGCGCGTCGACAGCGGCCGAGAGAGCCGCCAGACCATCCTCGACCCCGGCGTCGGCGACCTCGGCGATCGTCTGGCCGGTGCCGGGGTCGTCGACGGCAAGCACGGCGCCGGAGCCGGACCCACGCCACTCGCCGCCGACGAACACGCCTTTCGGCACACTGTCGGCAATGCTTTCGGCCGCGGCGATCGTGTCGGTAAGAGATGTCATGGGCGAACTCCTTTGTCGCGCCCCTTGGCGCCGATCAGTTGGTGGCCTAGCGCCCGGTCAGGGCACTCGGCAGGATGATGTCTGTGACGCTCAGCAGTTCACTCAGCCCTCGAGCGGCCTTGATCACCGACTCCGCCACCGAATCGATACGGTCACGCGTGATGCGATAGGTGGGGCCGCCGATCCACACCGCGTAGGGCGTCGAGTCCCGGACCCGTACCGGCGCGGCCACGGATGCCGCGCCGACTTCGAGCTCGTCGTAGGCGAGGGCGAAGCCGTTGCGGCGCACCGAGTCCAGTGACTCGATGAACGCGTCCAGACCTCCCAGCTCCGCGGGCGCCTTCTCCGAGAACTCGGCTGCGAAATCCGTCCGCACCGCCTCCGGATCGAGGGCGGCGAGCAGCACCTTGCCGGTCGAGGTCGCCCACACGGGCTGGGTCCGCGGGACAGGTTTGAGCGTCTGCCCGATCAGCGAGGGCCCCGCAACCTGTGCGACGACCATGACGTTGGGCGGCAGGAGCACGTCGAAACCGGAGGTCTCCTTGGTCTCCTCGGCGAGCTGCCGCAGGACGCCGCGCATGTGGCCGTAAGCGCCGTCGCTGTCCAGCAGTCCCCCGACGATCGAGAGAAGGCCGAGTGAGACCCGATAACGCCGAGTGTCCGGATCAAGTGTCAGCCAGCTCTCCCGTTCGAGGACGGTGAGCACGCGGTAGCACGTCGCCTTGGGGATGCCGGCCTCCCTGGCGACCTCGCTGAGCCCGACGCCCTCTGGGTGGGCGGCCACGGCACGAAGCAGCCAGATAGTCCGACGGACAAGTCCCGCTTCACTTGGTGCCATTGTCTTCTCCGTTGAGGTGAGGTGATGTGATCGACAGTTGCGGCCATCATCGTGGCAGGCTCGCCGACTGTTGTCCGTGCCTTACGCGGACTTATGCCGCGTAACGCACGGACATCGCCTGCTACTTGCCCCCGGCGGTGAGCTCTACGGTCCCCGGCTTGTAGCCATCGCCGGTGACGTCGAATCCCTCCGCCTTCAGTTCCTGGTCCGCCTTCTCGGTGAGGTCCCCGCGGAAGGCGCCCTCACCAGGGTCGGCCTTGAGCACCTTGGCGTCGACCGCGATCTTGATGGTCTGGTCCCATGCCTTCTGGTCGATGGTCCCGATACCGGCAGGTGAAGGCCACACGAGCTTGTTGACCTCGTTCAGCATCCACGTCTGGTGGCCCTTGCCGAGCGCGCTGCCGTTGTTGAGGACGACCTCGACACAGCCGTCCAGGTCGTCCCGGCAGAAGCCCCAGCCCTTGTACGTCGCCTTGAGGAACTTCACGGCGATGTCCTTGTTGGCATCCTTGGCCAGCCAGTCGCCACGCGCGTAGATGCCGTCCTCAAGGCTCGTGTATCCCGAGTCCTGAAGGCTGATGGCCGAGAAGTCCTCCGGCTTGTACAGCGCACCGGTCTTGGGGTTGATGGTCTCCAGCAGCTGGGCGTACTCGTTGTAGGTCTTGGCCTGGGCCGCGTCGACCTCACGCTTCAGCAGCAGCGACATGTCGAACGGCTGCTGCACGACGGTGACGTCCTTGGCCGGGTCGACGCCGGCGCCCCTCATCGCCGCGAACAACACCAGCTCGTTGCCGAACCCCCAGCTGCCCACCTTCTTGCCCTTGAGGTCCGCGAGCTGCTTGATGCCCGAGTCCGCCCAGGCGACCTGCAGGTAAGCGCCGCGCTGGAACACCTGGCCGATGTTGACGAGGTCGGCCCCCTGCTCCCGGGTGACCATCGTCTTGGTGACGTGGCTGACCGCGAACTCCGCGTTGCCCGCCGACAACACCTGCTGCGGCACGATGTTGACGCCACCCTCCTGGATGGTCACATCGAGACACTCGTCGGCGTAGTAGCCCTTCTCCTTGGCGGCGTAGTAGCCGGCGAACTGCGACTGCGCCACCCACTGGAGGACGAGCCTGATCGGGGTTCGCGTCTGGCACGACGCGGTGTTCCCCGCGCCGGACCCGGACGCCGTGGTCTCCTCCGACATGCCACAGGCGGACAGGGAGAGCGTGGCGGCGGCCACCAAGGCGCCGGCGATGAGGCGATTGACTCGTGGGCGCGCGAGGCGCCGAAGGGAGCGGGGCATTGTGACTCCTTCAAGGAGATAATCGTGGGGGGAACGACGGGAGATCACGCCTCGTCGCTGTGAATCGACTCGTGCCAGGGCATCAAAAGACGCTCGAGCAGCGACATCAGTCCGAACATCGCGAGCCCGAGCAGGCTGGCTACGAAGATCCCTGCCCATGCTTCGGCGAAGCGCGGCAAGGCCGCCTGATAGGCGATGTACACCCCGAGCGCATTGCTTGGACCCCCGAAGTACTCGGTCACGATGACGCCGATGACGGCCAGGGTGGACCCGAGCTTGAGCGCGTTGAAGAGATAGGGCAACGCGTTGGGGAGTCGCAACATCAGGGAGATCTGTCGCGGTTGTGCCGCCAGCGACTCCATGAGCTCCAGGTGCAGCGGTGAAATCTGGAGCAGACCCCTGGCCGTGTTGACCAGGACGGGAAAGAACACCATGACCGATGCGACGCCGGCCTTGGAGACGATACTGGTCACGCCGAACCAGTTGTTGAAGATCGGCGCCAGCGCGACGATGGGAGCGCAGTTGACGATCACGGCCATCGCCAGAACCGGGCCCGCCACCTTGTGGAAGCGGCTGACCACCAGCGCGACGAGGATGCCGGCGACGGACCCGAGAACGAGGCCGAGCAGGACCGCCTTAACGGTGATCTCCGAGGCCGAGAGGATCGTCGGGAGCTGCGATGCCAGCGCTGAGGCGATTTCACTCGGCGCGGGCAGGATGAACGACGGGACCTGGAACAGCCGCACCACAAGCTGCCAGGCGCCCAGGATGACGACCGCGGTGACCAGGACCGGCAGTCCTCGCCTGGTGGTCGCCCCGGCCCGCCCAGCGGTGATCGGCATCGAAAGCCTGCTTCCGGTACGGACGCTCATGGCGCGTCCTGGGCGACTGACATGCCATGCAGAGCGGACCTGACCTCAGTGATCTTTTTGAAGTACTCGGGTGTCGTGCGGGTGGCGGCGGAACGCGGGTAGGGCAGATCGACGTCGATGCTGGCGGCGATCCGCCCAGGACGAGGGGACATCACCACGATCCGCGACGACAGGAACACGGCCTCTGAGATGCTGTGCGTCACGAAGACGACGGTCGTCCCCGTGTCGGACCAGATCCGGAGGAGCTCACCCTGGAGGCGTTCCCGGTTCATCTCGTCAAGTGCGCCAAGTGGTTCGTCCATGAAAAGGATCTTCGGATCCGCGGACAGTGCCCGGGCGATCGCCACTCGCTGCTGCATGCCGCCGGAAAGCTGCCACGGGAAGTGGTGAGCGAACTCGGACAGGCGGACGAGTTCGAGCATGGACGTGGCCTTGGCCCGCCGAGTCTGCTTGGCCACGCCGGCGACCTGAAGCGGTAACTCCACGTTGCGCTGGACGTTTCGCCAGTCGAACAGGCCGGCCTGCTGGAAGACCATCCCGTAGTCACGGTCTCGCCGTGCGGTGTCGGGTGCTTTGCCGTTCAAACTCACGGAACCGCTGGTGGGTTGGGTGAGGTCCGCCATGATCCGCAGGAGCGTGCTCTTCCCGCAGCCGCTCGGACCCAGCAGCGACACGAACTCGCCTTCGGCGATGGACAGGTCAATGTCCGCCAGCGCCGTTACGGAACGGTCTG
Organism: Streptosporangium sp. NPDC006013; assembly: GCF_040614275.1. Classification (NCBI taxonomy): domain Bacteria; kingdom Bacillati; phylum Actinomycetota; class Actinomycetes; order Streptosporangiales; family Streptosporangiaceae; genus Streptosporangium; species Streptosporangium sp. NPDC006013. Next base: position 6,816 of record NZ_JBEXUE010000213.1, on the reverse strand, counting down.
TCCCGCTGTTGAACTGCTTCGTGACGCCGCTGACACTGATGATTGCGGATTCAGGCATCGTGGGCTCTCCAGGGATCGGAAGAGAGATGGCGGTCATCGGGTGTGCCGGTTACGGAGGGCGAATCGCTCGATCCAGCTGAGGAGCTGGACGAACACGATCCCCGTGACGGCCGCGACAAGGACGGCGGCGTACAGCTTCTCGGGGCCGTTCGAGTAGTAGTAGGCGAAGGTGAGGATGGCTCGGCCGATTCCTCGTCCCGTGCCGGCCGACAACTCGCCCACGATGGCGCCGACGACACTGGCCGTGGCGGCGAGTCGTAGCCCCGCGAAGACGTACGGCAGCGCCGCGGGCAGGCGGAGCCAGAACAGGAACTGGAGCCTCCCGGCGCCCACGCTGCGCATGAACTCCGTCTGCACCTTCGGCGGTGACTTGAGTCCTCGCAACGCGTTGATCGTCACGGGAAAGAACGCCAGGTACGCCGCGATGCCGGTGACCGCGACCCACGGTGGCAGTCCCGCCTTGCCGCCCCAGATGACGATCATCGGGGCGATGGCGACCAGCGGAATGGTCTGCGAGGCGATCAGCCACGGCATGAGGCCACGCGAGACCGGAGGGATGTGGAGGAAGACGATGGCGAGCGCCAGCCCGAGGAGCGATCCGGCCACCAGGCCGTAGGCGGCTTCACGCAGCGTCACAGAGGCTTCCCCGAGAAGGTACACGCCCAGGCTGGTCGGGTTCCCGCGCCGGGCGGGTTCCACCAGCGCGCCTAGGATCGTGCCGACGTGCGGCATGGACAGATCGTCGGTCGCGACTGGGAATGGTAATCCGAGCAGTCGATCGCCTGTCGCCTGGCCCAGCGCCTTGTAGCCCTCCCAGAGAGCGGCAAGGAAGGCCACAACAGCAAGGCCGACCACCCCGCTTGTGAGTCGGGATCGCAAGGCCGCCGAGGCTGTGTCCGTGATTGGGGCCTCCCGCTTTGGCGGGGGGCCCGGGGCGATGGATGCTATGGGGGGGCTCTTCATGGCCGTCATGCGGGTTCACTCTCCGGGTCGTGGGGAGAGACATGTCACGGTGCAGGCGTTCATCGCTTGCAGTGAACCATCGGATCACTCAGCGATCCGATGGTTCAATGTAGGTGTGGCGTTCATCCGCCGTCAATGGTTCGCATGAAACTTCATGTGTCACCGGTCGCACCTCGGCAACCCGTCCGAAACCCGTAGGTTGGCGGAAAGTGGTGATCTCTGGTGACCTGCGCATACTCCTGGATCGGCAGGTCCGCTCAGCCGAGGTGACGCGCCGCTCCCGGCACCCGCTGGGAGCTCGAACCACCTCCGGCGGGTAGCGGCACGCGGGTCGTCCCCCACGAAGAACCTGCGGCATGTGCCGTTCCAGCTCCGCTTCCCCCGTTGGAGCACCCCGCCGGGGGTCTCATCCCAGTGCCGGATCCTGGCTCACGGGCGCCGCCACGTGGGAGCGATGGGCACCACGACGCTTCGCGTGGGCCGAACACATCTTCGGTCATACCGAATATCAACCTCGCGGAGACGGGCCCGGCGCGGTGTCGTCGCGATGTGCTGGAGCGCGTTCAGCACTCAGGTGAATCGGAACTCACTCCGGAGGGTCGGCGAAGATCACTATTTCGTCGATGTCGCCCTCGACGGTGACGTGCACCACGTCCATCCCGGTCAGCAGGCTCCGGCCGGAGGCGTCCTCGTAGCGCCACCCGAAACGCGCCCACTCCCCGGGCGCGTCCACCCGGGTCGTACGGACCATCAGGCAGGGGCCCGACGGGTGCCCCTGCACCACCTCGGTGATGAAGTCCTCGACCGCCTTGCGCCCGACACCCCGGCCCAGCGGCCCCCAGAAGACGACGTCGCCGGTAAGGGCACGGCTCAGCAGCGTGGCCCGCCGCGCCGGGTCATCGGCATTGGTCGCCGCGATGAAGGCGTCAATGGCGTGGTCATGGAGGGCGTCATCCGTCACGTCGTGATACTAGCCAGCGGATCTGCGTCGCGAAGATGCGAAGTCACCCAGATCACGGGGAGGGTTTCTCCGGCCAGGTGTGGATATCGGCGGTCAGGTCGATCACAGGGGCTGATTTGATCTGCCTGATGAGTCGGCAGGCCTCCTTGTGGAGAGCGGGCTCGGGCGGGACCCGGTGTGGCCGGCCGGTGCGGGCTTCTCGGGGCTCTACGTTCCTGAACGGATACCTCGCCTGAGTGGAGATCGTCGAGGCTTCCCGCTCCAGCGGCCGGGCCCGGTCAGGTAAAGCTTTCTCGGCAAAACGCCCGCTCACGCGTCTGCCGGCCCTCCAGTTGTCGAAGAGGTCACCAAATGGGACTTTTCGGGCAGGCGACAGGTATGGATCTTGTGCTTCATGCGGTGATCATAGGGATAGCCACCGCGGTCGCCCTGATGGCGACGGTCGGGGGGCGTTACTGGCATCGTCACTGGCATCGTCGGCGACGCCGTCGGTCCCGGCAGGGAAGATCCCGTTAGGGTGACGAGGTCCGGTCCAGGGCCGTCGCGGTGTGCCGGAGGGCGTCCAGCAGGGGGATGAGCAGGGGGTGCCGTTCCGCGCCCCGGCGTACGGCGGTGAAGACCCGGCGTTCCGGACCCGCGACCCGGCGGATCTCGACGCCGGACAGGTCGGTGCCGCGCAGGGCCAGGCGGGGCACCATCGCCACCCCGGCCCCGGCGGCGGCCAGCGCGACCACCGCGCTGAAGTCGTCCGAGGAGTGGGCGAACTCGGGGGTGAAGCCCGCGTGCTCGCAGGCCAGCGCGATCACGTCGTGGCAGGGGTTGCCCGGATAGGGGCCGATCCAGGTCTCCCCGGCCAGATCCGCGACCGTCACCTCGCGCTCCGCGAGGGCGTGGTCCCGGGGGAGCACCACGTCGAACGGTTCGGAGTAGAGCGGGATGCGCGACAGGCGCCGGTCGTCCTCGGCGGGGGCTCCGCGGTACTCCACGGCCACGGCCGCGTCCACCGCGCCGTCCAGGACCATGGTGAGGCTCTGGTCGCCCTCGGCGTCCAGGACCCGTACCCGGATGCCGGGCGCCTTGCCGTGGAGTACGCCGACGGCCGGGGCCACCAGGAGCCCGATCGCGGTGGCGAACGAGGCCACCTTCACCTCACCTGCCGTACCGGTCGTGTAGGCGGCGATGTCGGCCTCGGCCCGCTCAAGCTGGGCGAGGATCTCGTTGGTGTGGCCCAGCAGGATGCGGCCGACGGCGGTCAGCCGTACGCCCCGGCCGTCGCGGTCGAGCAGCCGGTGGCCCACCTCGTGTTCCAGGGCGGCGAGCTGCTGGGAGACCGCCGAGGGGGTCAGGTGCAGCGCGGCGGCGGCCGCGGTGACCGTGCGGTGGTCGGCCACCGCCCGCAGGGTCCTGAGCCGCCGTGTCTCTAGCACCTCCATATTCTCGCCGAGGTCGTTCGTACGCAGTGCCTCCGGGGTCGCGTTCCCATCCCCTGACCACGTCCGTTTCCTACAAGACCGCGGCGGGGAGGCAGGGCTAGGTTGATCCGTACCGGGGGTCACGCGTGTCTCGCCGAGACGAGGGCGGCCCGCGATCCAGGACCCCTCACGACATCCCACCGCGAACCCGCGATCGGAGAATTCGATATGAAAGCCCAACTGGACGTCATCGGCATGGTCGTCGAGGACATGGGCCGCTCGCTGGCCTTCTACCGGCTGCTCGGCCTGGAGGTGCCGCCGGAGGCCGACGGGCAGCCGCACGTCGAGGCGGTCCTGCCCGGCGGCCTGCGCCTCGCCTGGGACACGGTCGAGACGATCCGCTCGTTCTACCCCGACTGGCGGCCCGGGAACGGGCAGGGGGTCTCGCTGGCGTTCCGGTTCGACACCCCGGCCGAGGTGGACGAGGCGTACGAGCAGCTGGTCCTTCTCGGGTACGAAGGGGACAAGGAGCCGTGGGACGCGTTCTGGGGGCAGCGGTACGCGGTGATCCACGACCCGGACGGCAACAGCGTCGACCTGTTCGCTCCGAACGCGGAGAGCTGACCGGAGGGCGGACGGCGCGCGGGTCAGTCCCGCGCGTCGTGGGCGAACACGGCCGGCTGGATCCGGTTGTTCAGCCCGAGCCTGGTCGGCGCGCCGGAGATGTGCGCCTTCACCACGCCCACCGACATGTACGGGCGTTCGGCCATCTCGGCGTTCGAGAGTCCCTTCGCCCTGCACCTGTCGCGGATCGCGGGCCGCTCCGAGTCTCGGTGATCCGTCACGGCGATCCCGTCACGGCGACGGGGGCCGTGACGGGTGCTCAGCCGCGGGCGGTGGCGAACGCCGCCAGGGCTCGGTCCACGTCTTCGGTGGAGTGGGCCGCCGAGAGCTGGACCCGGATGCGGGCCTGGCCGTGCGGGACGACGGGGTAGGAGAAGCCGATCACGTAGACGCCCAGCTCCAGCAGGCGTTCGGCCATCGCGGCGGCCTCGGCGGCGTCGCCGATCATCACCGGGACGATGGGGTGGTCGCCGGGCAGGATGTCGAACCCGGCCTTGGTCATCCCGGTGCGGAACCGCTCGGTGTTGGCGCGCAGCCGCCGGCGGGCCTCGTCCGAGCCGCTGATCAGGTCGAGGACGCGCAGCGACGCGGCGGCGATCACCGGGGCCAGGGAGTTGGAGAACAGGTAGGGGCGAGAGCGCTGGCGGAGCAGCTCGCAGATCTCCTTGCGGGCCGCGACGTAGCCGCCGCTGGCCCCGCCGAGCGCCTTGCCGAGCGTGCCGGTGAGGATGTCGACCCGATCGGTCACCCCGTGCAGCTCGGGGGTGCCTCCGCCGTGCTCGCCGACGAAGCCGACGGCGTGCGAGTCGTCGACCATCACCATGGCCCCGTACCGCTCCGCCAGGTCGCAGATCTCCCTCAGCGGCGCGACGTAGCCGTCCATGGAGAAGACGCCGTCGGTGACGATCAGCCTGCGCCGGGCGTCGGCGGACTCCTTGAGCCGTGCCTCCAGCTCGGCCAGGTCACGGTTGGCGTAGCGCAGGCGCCGGGCCTTGGACAGGCGGATGCCGTCGATGACGCTCGCGTGGTTGAGCGCGTCGGAGATCACCGCGTCCCGCTCGTCGAGCAGGGTCTCGAAGACGCCGCCGTTGGCGTCGAAGCACGAGCTGTAGAGAACGGTGTCCTCCTGGCCGAGGAAGGCCGACAGCCGCGCCTCCAGCTCCTTGTGCACCTCCTGGGTGCCGCAGATGAAGCGGACCGAGGCCATCCCGAAGCCCCAGCGGTCGAGGGCCTCCTTGGCGGCGGCGATCACCTCGGGGTGGTCGGCCAGGCCCAGGTAGTTGTTGGCGCAGAAGTTCAGCACCTCACCGCCGCCGGCCACGGCGATGTCGGCGCGCTGCGGGGTGGTGATGACCCGCTCCGGCTTGAGCAGCCCGGCGGATGCGATCTCGTTCAGGGTGGTACGGAAGTCGTCGCGGACGTTGTCGAACATCAGGCGGTCCAATCCAAGGTGATCTTGCCGATTCCGCCGCCTTCGGCGGTGTCGAAGTCGCGGTGGGAGCCGGGCATCAGGCCGTCCAGTCCAGGATGACCTTGCCGGTCCTGCCACCGGCGGCGGTGTCGAAGGCCGCGTCGAAATCGCGGTAGGAGAATCGGTCGGTGATCACGGGGGAGAGGTCGAGGCCCTTCTCCAGGAGCACGGACATGGCGTACCAGGTCTCGTACATCTCCCGGCCGTAGATGCCCTTGATGGTGATCATCGAGGTCACGATGGTCGCGAAGTCGACGGCGAACTCCTCGGCGGGCAGCCCGAGCATGGCGATCTTCCCGCCGTGCGACATGTTGGCGATCATGTCGCGGAGCGCCTGCGGGTTCCCGGACATCTCAAGTCCCACGTCGAAGCCCTCCCGCATGCCGAGTTCACGCAGGCCGTCGGCGACGGACTTCTCGGCGACGTTCAGCGCCAGGGTGACGCCCAGCTTGTTCGCGATGGCCAGCCGTTCGTGGCTGACGTCGGTGATGACCACGTTGCGGGCGCCCACGTGGGTGGCCACCGCGGCGGCCATCAGCCCGATCGGCCCGGCCCCGGTGATCAGCACGTCCTCGCCGACCATCGGGAACGTCAGGGCGGTGTGCACCGCGTTGCCGAACGGGTCGAAGATCGCCGCCACGTCGAGGTCCACCGGGACCCGGTGCACCCAGACGTTGGAGGCCGGAAGCGTCACGTACTCGGCGAAGGCGCCGTTCCGGTTGACCCCCAGCCCGACCGTGCTGCGGCACAGGTGCCGCCGTCCGGCCATGCAGTTGCGGCACTTGCCGCAGACCAGGTGCCCCTCGCCGCTGACCAGATCACCGGGGGCGATGTCCTCCACGCCCGGCGCCACCTCGACGACCTCGCCGCAGAACTCGTGCCCGACGACGAGCGGCGTCCGCAGGGTCTGCCGGGCCCAGGCGTCGAAGCTCCGGATGTGCAGATCCGTCCCGCAGATCCCGGTCCGCAGAACCTTGATCAGCACCTCTCCGGCGCCGACCGACGGCTCCGGTACGTCGACCAGCCACAGGCCGGGTTCGGCCCTCTCCTTGACCAGCGCTTTCATCGCGGATTCCCCCTCAACTCCGAACCCTACGCACTGTGCCCGGCCGCCTTCGGGGGTGTCCATCGCGGTTTTCTTAACCCCGCCCACAGCATTGCTTCACGCCCGATACCCGTTTTCTAGCGAGGTACCCGGACACTCAACCGCAAATCGGTCAGATAGCCGGTTCTCACACCGAGATCGATCCCCTCGACGGGATCAGCTCTAACGGGGACCGGCCGTCCCAACGAGGACGGCCCCTGTCACGACGACGATCGTCGTG
>NZ_JBEXUE010000212.1:0-16622 GCF_040614275.1 Streptosporangium sp. NPDC006013 | reverse complement strand
GGCGACGTTGGCGGTGAACACGAGGGGGTAGATCGTCGCCAGCGCGAGGAGCGCCATCGGAACGGCGACAACCCACCTGCTCATCGGCTCCGGGCCGGGCTCCAGCGTGATCAGCGCGGGCTCCGTACCCGGTGCGGCCTGGGCGTTCCCCAACGCCCCGCCGGCCAGGTCCTGCCCGCCCACCACGACCACCGCCCCGGTGGCCGCCAGCACGCACACCGCCGCCAGCAGCAGCACGGGCCCCCTGCGCCTCCGCTGCCTCCGCCGCTGCGCCGGCAGCACCTCCGTACGCCGCCCCTCACCATCCGGCGGCGTTGCCGCGCGCCGGGAGCGGGCGCCCACGGCGTTCCCGGTGGGAGACGCCGCCCGCCCGGTCCCACGGCTCCCCTCGTCGCGCGCCCGCCTGCCGGCCGGGTCCTTCCTCCCCGCCCGCCGGCGGCCCGGTGGCCGCTGCCCCTCCGCTGGGAAACCGGTCCTGTCGAAGTGGTCGCCCCGGGCGACGATGGAGGCGCGCTCCTCGCTCAGTTCCGGGTTCAGGCAGGTCTCGATCACCCGGCGGCGCAGCGAGAGCGGCGGGTAGGCCAACGGCACCAGGTCCAGCAGCCGCCCGGCCGAGACATGCCGGTCCCTGCGCTCCACGCATACCTCGCAGCGGCCGATGTGGGCCGAGAGCCGCCTGCGCAGGATCGTGGTGAGGGGGCCCTCCCACGAGTCGACCATCGCCGACAGGTCGGGGCAGTGCGCCCGGCCGACCTTGGCGAGCACCACGGCGGCCGCCGCGTTCTCCAGGTGGTCGCGGGCCCGGCAGAGCCTCGCCGTCACCTGCCTGGAGGTCAGTCCGAGCACCGCGCCGACCTCGCCGCCGCCGAGGTCGTGACGGAGCGAAAGCTCCAGCACCTCGCGTTCCTGCCCGCCCAGCTCCGCCATCGCCTCGTGGACCAGGGCGGCCAGCTCCCGCTCGGCCGGGTCGTCGTGGAGGTCGGGAGGCGGTGCCGTCCCCCGCGGGCCGCCGCGCTGCTCCGCGCCCGCGCATCGGACCCGTACCAGGGCGTACAGCCACGCGCGCAGGCGGCCGGGGTCGCGCAGGCGGTCCACGTGGCCCTGGGCCGTAACCAGGGCGTCGTGTACGGCGCCTGCGGCGTGCTCGCGGTCGCCCAGCAGCGAGTGGGCATAGTCGTGGAGACGCTCGGCATAGGAGTCGTAGAGGCTCGCGGGCGCCGTCGTGTCGGCGCGCCGCAGCGTCTCAACGAGTTGTTGATCGTCGGTTCGGCCGACGGTCGGCCATCCGGGCACGGACATTCCTCCCCGCGGGACGGGCTCGTTCACGGGCTTCACCACTCGCCCGTTCCAGGCCCCACACGCGTAGGACGTCACCTCCCCGCAACCGGTTGACCAGATGGGTCAATATCATGCCGACCTGGTATGACCTGGGGAAATTGGTACGGCTGATGCCAATGTGACACCAGCCGTACGCGATGGAGGGTCAGCAGTTGGGCGCGCAGAGCCGGCGCTTCATGCCCTCCAGGAAGAACTTCCTGACCTCCAGGACGTCCTTGGCGATGTACGCGTCACCGCCGGTCGCCTTGGCCAGGGCGTCCATCTGGCGCTTGCCCTTGGGGGCGTCGGGGCCGAACGCGATGATCAGGACGCTGACCGGCTTCTCCGGGTTGAACTGCTCCCTCAGCCGCTTCAGGATCTGCTGGTTGCTGATCCCCCCGTCCGGGTCGTCGTTGCCCGCCCCGTCGGTGAGGATCAGCACTGTGTTGATCTTGTCGCTCTGGTATTCGTCGGTCATCTGCTGGTAGGCGGCGGCGAGGGTGTCGTTGAGCCCGGTGTCGCCGGTCGCCTTGGCCTGGGCGCCGATCAGCTTCTGGTTGATCACGTCCCTGCGCAGCACGCCGTTCATGTCCTCGGTGAGCGGGCCGACCGGGACCGTCTCGCGGTAGTCGACCCCCTGGCCGTCGAGGTGCGTGGAGAACTCCCACAGTCCCAGCTCGCTCTTGGCGGGAAAGAGCTTCATGCCCTCGACGGCGATCCTGCTGATCGCCTGCATCCGGGTCATGCCGGTGCCCGGCACCGGCAGGGCCATGGTCCCCGAGACGTCCAGCAGGGTGACCAGCCTGGTGCCCAGCTTGATCCGGGACCAGGTCTGCGACATCCTCGCGACGGTCTTGCCGTCGGGCGGCTCGATCGCCTGCGGCGCCTTGGCCTGGAAACCGGCGGAGCCGGAGATCGCCTTTCCGCCCTTGCCGTCCGGGGTGCGGAAGCCCTGATCCTGCAGGGTCTTCCTGGAGGGCTCGCTGGCGAGTTCCTGCTGGAACGCCTCGGCGGCCTTGCGCACGGCGGCGTCCTTGGCGGTGATCACCACCGGGTAGTCGAGGTTGATGGTCCCCTCGGCCGGATAGAGCGGCACGGCGGGAACCTCGGGCTTCTTGACCTTGTTGAACGCCCAGACACCCTGCTCCGAGGCGATGCCCAGCGGGGCCTTGCTGCCCTTGACACCGAGGCTGGACAGCAGCGCGTCCTGGTCGCGGACCGTCGAGGTCGATCCCGACAGGTTCTTGAGCGCGCCGACCAGCTGCTCCTCGCCCGCGCCCGAGGCCGTGGCCACTCCGGCGGCGGCCAGGAGCGCGCCGAGCCCGGCGGCGTTGAGCGAGGGGTCCAGCACCAGCACGCGCACCTTGCGGCCGGGACCGTCGACGTTGGCCACGTTGGCGGCGCTGATCATGCCGCCCCAGCTGGCCTCGCCGAAGCTCTTCTTCAGGTTCGGTATCACCGAACCCGAGGCCACCATGACGATGGGGGAGTGCGCGATGGACGCGCCCGCCTCCGGCACATCCTGGTTCCTCGCCCGCAGGTTCGCCACCCACAGCCCCGAGTCCGGAATCCACAGGTCCATCGGGGCTGCCTTGCCGCCGACCCCGCCCAGGGAGGAGGCCACGGTCGCCGAGGCGCCCTTGGTCACCGCGACGGTGGTGCACCTGCCCTCGACCTCGTGGGCCGCCTTGTTGAAGCGCTCGGCGATCTGGGACAGGGCGGGCTGGATGTCCGGCGAGGCGGTGATCCGCAGCGGCAGCGCGTCACCCGCGCACCCGCGGTCGCGGTTGATGACCACGAACGCGGCCACCCCGAGCAGCACCGCGAGGGCGACGGAACCGGCCAGCGGGACCAGCACCTTGCCGCGTCCCCCACGCCTCCGCCTGGGCTGCGCCTCCCTGTAGGAGCTGTAGCCGTCCTCGAGTTCATCCGTACGGTGACGTCCCACGGTTCCCTCTTCGATGTCGATGTCAGGAGGCTAGCGGGTCACCCTATCGGGAGGTTGTCCGCAATATTCACGGAACTGTACTTGGAACGGTTACTGTGGCAAAACACCCCTTTTGGTGCTGTTATCACCATATGTGTTTACAGTGGCACCCTGCGCTCCGGTGGCCCCCGGTGGGAGAGGTGCGTGGTCAGTGCCGGCAGGAGTGCCCGTGCCATGCCCTGAGTCCCTCCCGCACCGCCACCGCCGCCAGCAGTACCGCCATGGCGGGATCCACCCACCACCACCCGGCGGCGTTCAGTGCCAGTCCGGCCAGCACCCCCGTGGCGAGCAGCGCGCACATCAGGTTCTGCGTCCCCTCGCCGGCGGTCGCCGCCGAGCGCAACCGGATGGCCAGCCGCCGCTTGGCCACCCCCAGAAACGGCATGCCGATCGCGCTGGTCGCCGTCACAGCGATTCCGAGCAGGCTCGGCAGGGGGCGGTGGCCCGCGTCCAGGTCGTGCGCCACATGCAGCACCAGGTAGGGGGCCAGCAGCCAGAAGCTGACCGCCACCGCCTTGCGTGCCCGCTCCTCGGCGTGTGCGGAACCGGTCCTCGAACCGGTGAACCGCCAGACCACGATCAGGCTGGCCGCCGCCTCCACCAGAGCCGACGTGCCCCAGCCGATGAGGGCGACGGAGTGCGCTCCCAGCCCCGCGGCGATGCCGAGCACACTCTCCGCGCCCAGCCAGAGGAGGGTGGCCACGGAGAGCAGGCGGGCCCTGCGGGCGTCGCGCAGCCACTCGACGCTGGGCGCCAGCACAATCTGGTCGGTCACGACAACCCCCGAATCTCCGATCAACGGCGTTCGGTAATCTAGTCGTCACAGAGTGTTGGAATGCCGGGAAGCGGCAAAGCTCCCCAGGGAGCCGGTCTCTCGCCTCCCCGGGCCAAGCCCCGACCGTACGGCGGCGTGCTCGCGCGCTGTGTTCGTGTCACAGGATGGACCTGCCCCAGTGGATCGTCGGAGGGAAACCCGTGCCGTTCACGCCCAGTCATGTGGCCGCGGTGCTGCCGCTGATCTCCTCGGAGCGGATGCGCCGCCTGCTCGATCCCTGGGCGCTCGCCCTGGGGGCCATGGTGCCCGATCTGCCGATCTTCTTCCCGTTCCTGCCCGACTACATGATCTGGCACTCCTACGAGGGCGTCCTCACGATCGACCCGTTCGCCGTCGTCGTGCTGCTGGCGGTCTTCCATCTGGTGCTTCGCGACCCGCTGACCGCACTCCTGCCCCCCGGCCTCGCCGGGCGCGCCGCGGCCCTGACCCCCGGCATGTACGGGGTGCGGCGGCTGCCCGCCGTGATCGCCGGAGGCGCGGTGGGCGCCCTCACCCACAAGCTCTGGGACTCCTTCACCCACTCCTACAGCTCCGCCATGTGGGGCTGGAGCTGGCTGGACACCCGGGTGGCGGACGTGCTTCCGCTGTTCCGCCTGCTGCAGTACACCTCCACGGTGGTCGGCCTGGCGGTCGTGCTCTGGTGGGCCTGGCGCGGCCTGTCCAGGATGGAGCCCCGGCCGGTCCCCGAGCGGCTGATCATCCCCGCCCGCGGGCGGATGGCCGTGTTCCTGGCCACCGCCCTGTCCGTCCTGCTGGGCGCGATCGCCTGGCCCATCGCCTTCCCGCCACATGGCATGGCCGAACTCGTGACGAGGCTGGGCGCGGGAGTGGTCGTCGGCTGCTCCGCCATGCTCCTCGTCCACGCGTTGATATGGCAGCTCAGGCGGGTCATGGCAGTATTCGAGGGTGCCTGAAGCCATCGACCCCCACCTGGCCGACCAGTTGGCCGACTACGCCGATCTGCGTGACGTCGAGCTGCGCAAGAGCCTGGAGGCCGAGCACGGCCTCTTCATAGCCGAGGGGGAGAAGGTCATCCGACGCGCCGTCGCGGCGGGCTACCCCGTGCGCTCCGTGCTGCTCACCCCCCGCTGGGCCGAGCCCCTCGCCGACCTCCTCGACACCCTCGAAGGCCGGGTCCACATCGTGGACGACGCCGTCATGGAGGGTGTCACCGGCTTCCAGGTCCACCGAGGCGCCCTCGCCGCGATGGAACGTCTCCCCCTGCCGGCTACCGGAGAGGTCCTGTCCGGCCGCGCCTCCTCCCCGGAGAGAGGGGCCCCGGAGCGGGGCGCCGGTCGTGATCCCGGACGGCTGCCCGGCGCCCGGCCCCGGCGCATCCTGGTCCTGGAGGACCTGGTCGATCACGGGAACGTCGGCGCGATCTTCCGGTGTGCCGCCGCCCTCGGGGTCGACGCGATCGTCCTCTCGCCGCGTTGCGCCGACCCTCTCTACCGGAGAGCGGTCAAGGTGTCGATGGGCGCTGTTTTCGCGATCCCCTACGCCCGCATGGACAACTGGTACGAAGGACTGGAGGAGATCCGGGCGGCGGGATACCGGATGCTGGCGTTGACCCCGGATCAGGGCGCCACACCCATGGACACCGCCGAGATGAGTGACCGGGTGGCGTTGCTGCTCGGGTCGGAGGGGGACGGGCTGTCCTCGCGCTGGTTGCGGGAGGCCGACGAGCGGGTGTGCATCCCGATGAGCTCCACCGCGATGGCCGCGGGCGTGGACTCGCTCAACGTGGTGGCCGCCGCCGCGATCGCGTGTCACGGGTTGATGCGCGGTGCCTCCGCGGGAGAGGCGCGAGGGTAGTGGAAGCCGCCCCGCATCGCCGACCTCACCGTACGGGCTCGGCGGTCCCCGGTCATGGCCAGGGGTCTTCCTGGCCGGGCCCACGGTGAGGAGCAGCGGCCTCGTAGGCATTCGGCGTCGGTACATCCGCTCCTTTCCGGCCTGAGGTCGCCCGCGCGGCGGTCGTGGCTCAGCCTCCCGCCCCGGGAGCCGCCCACGGTGTGGGCAGCGCCGTAGGAGGGGGCGGCGGGGTGGCGTAGGTCTCCTCGGTGACCGAGGAGACCTCCTGGATGATGACGGTGTTGCGGGTGTTGTGCACCTTGAAGGAGTCATCGAGGGGGTTGCCCCCCTTGCAGGTCATGATGAGGTACCCGGGCTTGGAGAAGGTGTACGCGTAATGGACCTCCAGGAGCGTCCAGTCCTCGTCCGTGTAACCGGCCGCGAAGGAGCCACCCAGATCGGTGTGGGGTTGGGCGGTGAGGATGGTGCACTCGGCGAAGTAGACCTTTCGGGTCTGGGTGACCTCGGCCGCGAACTTCAGCTGGGCGTCGATCACATACGATCCCGCGGCCATCGGGAGCCAGAGCACGTTCGTCTCGCGATAGTTTTTGAGCTCCGGTCCACTGGTGATGTTCAGGTATCTCGTCCGCCCGCCGAGCGCGGGGCCTGGGGCGCCCTGGGGGCCAGCCGGTCCCTGCCGGTTCCAGGTGAGCGGCTGTTCTCCCGCCAGGCACGAGCCCGAGGGCAGGGGGCTGGGCGTGGCCGAACCCACCGTCTCCGGGCCCGAGGCGCTCTGCACGGGGATCCTGACGGAGCCCCTGGCGTTGACGCAGGCGGTGATCGTCGCGTCGTCGGCGGCCACGTTGGCGATCGCCATCCCCGAACCACCGACGAGCAACCCGGCCAGCACGCCGACCGCCAGCGTGCCCTTTTTCCCGCTCATGGCTCTCCTGTTCAGGCGACACCACGTCGCCGCTGGCAGGAACCTTGCAAGACAGGCTTGGTGTTCTCTTGGAAACGACCACATCCGATGAGTCCCACCGCGATGGCCGCGGGCGTGGACTCGCTCAACGTGGTGGCCGTCGCCGCGATCGCGTGTCACGGGTTGACGCGCGGTGCCTCCGCGGGAGAGGCGCGAGGGTAGTGGAAGCCGCCCCGCACCGCCGACCTCACCGTGCGGGCTCGGCGACCCCTGGTCATGGCCAGGGGTCTTCCTCGCCGGGTTCACGGAGAGAAGCCGCGGGCTCGGCTTTCTGGGGGGTGGGAAGCCGGATCTCCGACGTCATGTCCAGGGTGACGGCGGTGGTGGCGGCCAGGGTCGCGATGAAGACGGTCCACAGGAAGGGCGACCAGCCTGGGAAGGCGTGGCTGTTTCGCATGAGCTGAACGGACCACGCGGCTATCTCCGAGATAACGCCGAGAGCGATCGCGCCCGGAGAGGCGGTGCCCGAGAAGGCCGTCTGCTGATCAGGTGACTTACTTAGGGGGTAATTGTGGCAGTATTTAATTTGGTGTGGTTTTGTCGCATTCTTGTCGGCGATCCTCTTCCGGCTTCACCGCCACGGACCTCCCGCCGGCCGAGGTGGCGAGGTAGACCCGGCCCATGCCCCCTTCTCCCGGCAGCCGGACGATTCTGAATGGTCCGATGGCCGCGGTCTCGTCATCCCCGAGAAAGGTCATTGCCGGATGTTGCCGATACGCATGCGTTTCGTCAGGTCGACGATGCTCCAGGGGGCGGCCGGGCAGGTGCGGTTCGTACCGCCTGATCACAGCTCGGGCGGCGTCTGCTCGCTCGCCCAGTCCAGGAGTCGCGTCGCGGTCTGGAAGCGCCGGTCGGCGCTGGACTCGCCGAGGATGACGCCGATGAGGCGGTGGCCGTCGCGGTCGGCGGCGAACGACAGGCAGTATCCGGCGGCGCTGGTGTAGCCGGTCTTGAGGCCCAGGACCCCGGGCGTCTTGCCGAGCAGCTTGTTGGAGTTGGTCCAGGAGTGCGCCCGATGGACCTTGGACTTGGCCACCACGTGGCGCCTGCTGGAGGCGATGGTCCGCAGCACCGGGTCGCGCAGCGCGATGTCGGCCAGCTTCGCCTGGTCCAGGGCCGTGGAATGGCCGGGGGCGGGCCTGGGCAGGCCGTCGGCACTGGCGTAGGCGGTGTCGACCAGGCCCATGGAGCGGGCGGTGGCGTTCATCTTCGCCACGAACCTCGCGTTGCCCGGCCCGTAGACACGGGCCAGGGCGTGGGAGGCGTCCGCGGCCGAGGGGAGCATGACCGCGTAAAGCAGGTCCCTGACGGTCAACCGCTCCCCGGCGCGCAGGGAGGCGTGGGTCGCGCCGTTCGAGGCCGCGTGCCGCACGTCCGCCGCCTGAATCGTGACGGTGTCGTCCAGCCTCGCCTCCCTGAGCACGACGTACGCCGTCATGACCTTGGTCAGGCTGGCCACCGGCATCCGCTTGCCGGCCTGCTTGCTCAGGTGGACCGCTCCGGTGCCCGTGTCGTACAGGTACGCGGCCCGTCCCGGCACCGAGGGCACGGAGGCACGCCCTTGCCAGGCGGGCGCGGTGCCTCCGGTGATCAGGGCGGATACCGAGGGGCCGGTGGCCAGGGCCGGCGTCGGAGACGAGGTGACCAGGGTGGCCGTGGCGACCAGCGCCGCGCGGGTGATGAGGCGGATTCCCCCGTGATGCATGCGAGCCATGCTGGCAGAGGCCACCGTCGATATGCGGAAGTTGGCTGTTTGGCTATGGAAAAGTTGACATCGGCGTCGGGTGGGCGAGACCGGGAGAGGCGGCTCTCGGGTGCCGCGCGCCAAACGGCCCGGGGGAGGGTCAGGGAGCGGCGACCTGGCTGTCCGCCTCGCTGCGGGCGACTCGGCGCCGGCGCCGGCGGACGAACCAGGCGATCACCGCGACCGCTGCCACCGCCACCAGGCCCGCCAGGAGCGGCGACCGCACGACCAGCTCCAGCCAGCCCCAGATCACCGAGTACAGGCCGAAGGACGTCACCGGCACCCAGGTCAGGCAGCCGAGCGCGCTGGCCACGACGTACCAGGGATAGGAGATCCGCAGCACCCCGGCCACCCAGGGCAGCGTGTGGCGCAGCCCGGGCACCCAGAAGCAGGCGTAGACGGCGAGCGCGCCCCACTTCCTGACGACCTTCTCGACCCGCAGGATGTTCTCCTGGCCGATCTTGGTGCCCAGCCGGGAGGTGTAGAGCCTGGAGCCCAGGACGTGGCCGACCCAGTAGTAGACCTGGAACGCGCCGAACAGGGCCACGCCGCCGACGATCACCCAGAGCCACAGGGGCATGCCCAGGAAGGACGCGGAAGTCGGGTCAGGGATACCCGCCACAACAGATCGCACTCTGAACGTCACCGCCACGGTTGTTCCGCCTGCTTGACTCGATATTAGGGCAGGCTTACCTCATCCGTTATGGCGGAGCCCCCTCAGGCACACAGACTGCAAGCGGACGTCAACTCCAGAGCAACCACCCTGGCATACACCTGGGAGTAACAAAGGAAGGTGTCTGTGATGGGTTCGCGTAGCAGTGTGGCGCCGGTGGTGGCGAGTGGAACCGCGAGTGTCGCCAAGCTGCTCGTCGCCACCCTTGCCTTTACCGGAGCCTACCTGGGGGTGGAGACCGCGTACGGCACCGGTGCCCGGACCCCGGCCGGTACGGAGAGCACGGCCGGTACGGCGACGCGGGCACCGGTGCGGACCGTGGTGCTCTCCTCGCAGTCGGTGCCGGCCACCACGGAGCAGGCCCCGGTGGCCGGTGAGGTCACCGTCAGCGAGCTCGACGCGTTCGGTCCCTGCGACAGGCCCTACCGGGTCCAGGGCGTGGTCGGCAACGACGACCCCCGGGCCGCCGTCTCCTACGGCTGGCGCCTGGAGCGCTGGAGCTCGAAGACCCACCGCTGGTACGCCTACCTGGGCACCAGCTCCGGCTTCACCGGCGAGACGCAGACCGTCGAGTGGCAGCCCAGGATCGTCAACAACCCCGGCTGGTACCGCGTCGTGCTCTCGGTCTCCGGCGACGCCCCGCTGCGCAGCGAGAAGTTCAGGGTCGCCTGCTGAGTCGTGTCAGCCGCCGAGGGAGCGCTGCGCCGCCTCCACCCACCGGCTCACGCCGACCCGCTCGGCCACCGCGAGGGCGTTCTCGTAGTGCGGCCGCACCGCGTCGGTGAAGCCCAGCCGCAGCGCCAGGTCGCCCAGGGTCAGGGCGACCGGCCAGAGTGCCACCACGCCGGTGCCGGCGCCCGCGATCCGGTCGGCGAACGGCTTCAGCGTGTCGTACGCCTCGATCATCCGCTCCCGGTCGTCCAGCAGCATGCCCGCCAGGGCCCGCCAGATCATCGCCAGCTCGTAGAGGAAGTCCGGGCGCACCGGCGTCTTCACCGCGATGACGGCCCTCGCGTCGCGATGGTGGCCCGCGGAGGCGAGGGCCACCGCGTAGGCGTCGAGTGTCCATTTGGCCCCGCGCTGGTGCGCCTCGGCCAGCGGCTCGACCATCTCGGCGGCCTGCCCGTTGACCAGGTTCAGGCAGAACGTGGTGATCAGCGGCAGGTCCTGGCGGCCCTCCAGCATGCCGGCCCTGGCGGTCAGCCGGGCGGCGTCGCGGTAGGCGCGCTCCGCCCCGGCGAAGTCACCGGCGATCATCAGGCGCTGCCCGGCGTACCAGGCGACCACGGCGGCCGGCGCGGGCAGGCCGTACTGCCTGGCCAGCTTCTCGGTGGCGGCCACGTGCGCGTCGGCCTCGGCGAACGCGCCCGAGGCGGCCGCGCACTCCATCAGCACGAGGTGGGCCAGTGCCTGCACCGAGATCTGCCCGGTCGTCCTGCCGACCTCCAGCAGTTCCCTGCCGATGACCTCGCGCTCGCCCACCGGCGTGATGCCGTACGACTGGCGCAGCCGCCCGCTCAGCGCGGTCGCGAGCAGGGCGGGGTCGCCGGACCGCCTGGCCAGTTCCTCGGCCTCCAGCGAGGCCTGCTCGCCCCGGGGAGTGGCCGACCCCTCCAGCTCCAGGGCGAGCGTGGCCAGCAGGCTCGCCCGCAGCGACTGCTCACCGGCGGGCAACTCGACCAGCGCCTGCTCGGCGACGTCGACGATCTCCCAGGCGGTACGGGTGAAGTCGCGGGCCATGCCCTTGTGCGGCACCGCCAGCGAGGCGGCCACCCGGGCGGTGAGCTCCAGGTTGCCCAGCGGCAGTGCGGCGTCCATCGCCTCACGCCGCCGCCTGCGGGCCGCGGCCATGTCGCCGCAGAGCGCCAATGCCTTGATCAGCCGCAGGGTCAGCAGCAGGCGCTCCCTGGTGCTGTCGGGGGTGTGGGTGATGCCCGACCTGTCGAAGGCGGCGATGGCCTGCTCCCACAGGGTGGCGGCCTCGCGGTGGGCGAATCGGCGCTCGGCCTGCTCGGCGGCGAGCTGGGCGTAGTGCACCGCCTTGATGGCGGTCTCGCTGGTGCCCGCCGAGTCGTAGTGGTGGGCCAGCGCGGCCACGTCACCGGGATTCCTGCGCTCGATCACCGCGGCCACCGCGGCGTGCATCCGGGAGCGGCGCAGGCGGGAGGCGTCGGAGTAGAGCGTGTCGCGGACCAGGTCGTGGTCGAATCGGAGCATGCCGGGGCCCGGTTCGGTGACCAGCCCGGCGAGCAGCGCCGCCTCCACCGCGTCGACCACGGCGTCCTCGTCGCCGGAGACGTCGACCAGCACGTCCACGTCGACATCGCGGCCGATCACCGCGGCCTGCAGCAGGATCTGCTGGGCGGCCGCGGGCAGCCGGGAGATCCGCCTCCGCAGCACGTCACGGACACCCGACGGCACTCCGGAGATCACTTCGGCGGCCGTCGCGCGGTCGCTCACCGCTTCGGCGTCGAGCAGGCGCACCGTCTCGCGGACGAAGAAGGGGTTGCCGCCGGTGCGCTCGACGATGCTGTTGACCGCGTCCTCGTCGACCTCGCGCACGCAGGTCGCCCGGACCAGCTCGGCCACCGCCTTGGTGTCGAGCCCGGTGAGACCGACCCGGACGGGACCGAGCCTGGCCAGCGCGGCCAGCACGTCGGCCTGCTGGTCACTCAGCTCGCTGTCGCGGCAGGTCACCACCAGCAGCACCCGGCTGGTGGCCAGCAGGCTCGGCAGCGCGCGGAGCAGCGCCAGCGTCTGGTCGTCGGCCCAGTGCAGGTCCTCCAGGGTCAGCAGGATCGGCGTCTCCTTGGCGACGGCGGCGAGGTAGCCGCCCACCGCCCGGTGCAGCCGGAATCCGCCGGAGGCCTGGTCGTCGTCGGGCTCGGGGGCCGCGTCGTCCAGCAGCGGGGCCAGCAGCGCGGCGTACTCGCCCGGACCGGCCGCGCTCACCAGGGTGCGCAGGATCTCGACCCAGGCCCAGCCAGGGGGGGTGGCACTGCTGTCGGGGCAGGCCCCGGAGGAGATGCCCCACCCGTCGTCGGACAGCCGCCTGTTGAGCTGGCGGACCAGGGTGGTCTTGCCCGCGCCCGCGTCACCGCTGATGATCGCGACCGTGAAACGGCCGGTCCTGGCCGCGGCGGTGGTCAGCCTGCTCAGCTCCGCGTCGCGGCCGACGAACGGCTCGGGCTCCAGCGGGGGAAGCTCCACCTGGGCCACCGTGGGCCGGGGCGGCCAGGTGTCGGCGGTCACCTGCTGGCGCTGCCTGCCCGGCGGGGGGGCGGCGAGCTGCAGGCCCGGGTCCTGGGACAGGATGTCGGACTCCAGCTTGCGCAGCGCCGGGCCGGGGTCGATCCCGAGCTCCTCGGAGAGGATCGTGCGCGCCCTGCGCAGCGCCGCCAGCGCTTCGCCCTGCCGTCCGCAGCGGTACAGGCCCAGGGCCAGCAGCCGCCAGCCCTCCTCACGGAGCGGGTGCTCGGTGGTCAGCGCCTCCAGGTCGGGCACCGCCTCCGCGGGCATGCCCATCCGCAGGCCGCTGTCGGCGTGCCGCTCACGGGCCACCAGACGCAGCTCGGCGAGCCGGTTGACCTCGGCCTCGGCCCACGGCTGGTCGGCGAAGTCGGAGTACGGGGTGCCGCGCCACAGACCCAGGGCCTTCTCCAGGCGGGGCCGCGCGGAGGCGGGGTCGTCGCTCTCCAGGTGCTCTCCGGCGGTGCGGACCAGCGTCTCGAAGCGGAGCGCGTCGACCTGCTCGGGGGCGGCGCGCAGCGCGTAGCCCGAGGCCACGGTCACCAGCAGCCGGTTGGGACCTCCGCGTGGCCGGCCGGGCTCCAGCACCCTGCGCAGTCGGGAGATGTAGACCTGAAGGCCCGACTGCGCGCCCTTGGCCGCGTCGTCGTCCCACAGGTCGTACAGCAGGGAGTCGACGGGAACGACCTGCCCGCGCGCGACGAGCAGGCGCGCCAGGACCGCACGTTGCCGGAGCCCGCCCAGGTCGAGCTGGTCCTCACCGGAATGCGCCTCGACCGGGCCGAGAACTCGGAACGCCACCATGTCAGCCGCCACGCTATGTGGGCCTTCCAATCGCACACAAGGTATTTCCCAATCTAGCGGCCGATCGACTCCTTTTCAGGGGTCGGTGTGGCGTTCTCACGCCGGCGCAGGAACGACCACGCGCCGAGCGCCAGTCCACCGAAGGGGATTTCGACAGTGTAGGTCCAGAACCCGAAAAGCAGTGCGGCGGCGGTGGCGGAGTCCAGCGGCGCACCGAAGAAGACCAGCGCGCCGATGGTTCCCGCCTCCATTATTCCCGTACCGCTGGGGGTCACCAAAGCCGTGGTCAGCACCCGGGAGAGGGCGAAGGCGGCGATCGACTGGGCCAGACCCGGGTAGGCGCCGGTCGCGTGCAGGCAGACGACCAGGATCAGCCACTGGAGACCGAGGAAGAAGATCATAGCCAGGGTCAGCCCGGCCCAGCGGTTCCGCACGATCTCGGAGGTGTCGGCCCGCAGCTTGGCCAGCGCCTCGGAGGCGGCATGGCGGCCGGGACGGATCCGGGGTGGGAGCAGGCGGGCGAGGGCGTCGAGGACCCGGCCCAGGACGCCCGCGGCACGGTCCCAGTAGAGCGCGGCGGTCACCACGGCGACCATCGCCAGGATGGACGTCGCGCCCGCCCAGCCGGCACTGGTCACCGCGGGGCTGAGCGGCTGCCCGCTGAACAGCAGGGCCACGATTCCCACCGCGGGCAGCAGGAACCGGAACAGGGTGTTCCAGATGCCGCTGGTCAGCGTGGAGACCATGACGGCCCGGACGGGAAAGCCCCAGCCCTTGGTCATCGCGAACGTCATCGCCACCCCGGCCGCGCCGCCGAAGGGGAGCAGGTTGCTCACCGCGCTGCCGCCCGCGTTCAACGTCAGGGCCTGCAGGTGGGTCAGGCCGGGCAGGGAGGCGGTCAGTACGAACGTGTAGGCCAGCAGGCTGAGCAGCCAGACGCCGGCCATCAGCGCGACCTCTCCGGGACCCAGCCCGGCGAACTGGGCGCCGATCTGTGACCAGGAGACGTGCTTGCCCGTCATGGCCGCCACTATCTGGGGCAGGAAGATCACAAGTGTGGCGGCCAGCGCCAGCGACGCGACCGACAACCCAACCTGGAGCAATCTGCTCTTCACGTAACACCCCCGCCCCAGTGTGCCGCTTCCGGACTCATCCTCGGGGAGGAATTTCGAACGGGTGCCTCAGGCGGGAGCCCAGGGGGACGTCCCGCCTGACGTACCACTCGGTGCCGAAGACCAGCCGGTAGAGGGGTTGGGGGATCTTGAGCATGACTCCGAGCGTGCGGGTGTCGGCGCCGGTGGCCTGGGAGGCGTGGGCGGCCATGCTCGCCCGTTTTTGGCGGGCGAAGCGCCGCACGCCGACCCGGTGGGTGATCACCTCGCCGGGGGAGTAGGCCCGCTCGAAGGCACGGATGTCGAGCTGCGGGTAGAACCTCCGGACGAGCCGCAGTCCCCGCAGCAGGGGGTCACGGTTGACCGTGGCCTCCAGCACGATCGGGGTTTTCGCGATCTCGGCGGCCCGGCCGCCGACCCGGTGCACCTGGACGTGGTCGGGGTGCCCGTAGCCCCCCGCCGGATCGTAGGTCGTCAGCAGGTCGGCCTTCTCCTCGGTGAGGATGGCGGCCAGCCGCCGGGCGGCCTCCTCCGTGTCGGCGTCGATGAAGGCGTTGTCCGGCCTGTCGTCGGCGATCCCGCCGCCGGGAGCCAGCCCGGAGTCCCCGTAGCCGAGGTTCACCACCCGGGCGCAGCCGAGCGCGGCCGCCGACGCGTACAGCTCGGCCATCCGGGCGGCGCCCAGTGCCTCACCGGGTTCGAGGTCGGCCTGGCCTCGCTCACCCGAGGTCGCCACGACGAGCACCACCCGGTGTCCCTCGGCGGCGAGCATCGCCATGGTGCCCGCGGTCAGCAGGGCCTCGTCGTCGGGATGGGCATGAAAGAACACCGCTGTCTTGACGTTGCTGATCAGGCTGACTCCGTTCGCGAGGGCTGGATGTGCCCTCGGGGGCACGCAGGCATGATCTCACGCGGGTCTACGCTGGCATCGTGAGGATCCTCCACATCAGTGACTGTTACCTGCCGCGCCTGGGTGGGATCGAGGTGCAGGTCGCCGATCTGATCCGGATGCAGCGGGAGGCCGGTCACCATGTCGAGGTGGCGACCGCCACCCCGGGGGAGCCCCTTCCCGGAGTGCACAGGATCGTCGCGGGACTCCCCTTCGACCTGCCGGTCCACCCGTTCGGGGTGGGACACCTGCTCCGTCTGGTGAAAGCGCGGCGCCCCGAGGTGGTGCACGTGCACACCGGCGCGGTCTCGCCGTTCGCCTGGATGGGCGTGCGGGCGGCGACGCGGGCGGGGCTGCCCCTGGTCGTCACGGTGCACAGCATGTGGGACCCGGTCACCAGGGCGATCTACCGAGGGCTGCGGCTGCTGTTCGGATGGCACCGCTGGGGGCTGGTGGGCACCGCGGTGAGCGAGGCGGCCGCCCTGCCGATCCGTGCGGTGGCCGGTCCCGGCGTGCCGGTGCACGTGGTCTCCAACGGCCTGGACGTCTCCGGCTGGCGCGCCGTACCCCCTGCGGTGGAGCCCGTTTCTGTGGATTCCGTACGGTCCGACCCGGTGCATGTCGTCGCGGTGGGGCGGCTGGCGCCCCGCAAGCAGCCGGTCCGGCTGCTGCGGCTCCTGCGGGAGGCCCGTGCCCTGGTGCCTCGGGAGACGCCGATGCGGGCCACGATCGTCGGGGACGGCCCGGCCCGATCGCGGATGGAGCGCTATCTGAGGGCCAACGGGATGACCGGCTGGGTCTCGCTTCCCGGCCGCTACAGCCGCGACCAGATCCGCGAGCTGCTCGCCGCGACGGACGTGTTCGTCGCTCCCGCGCCCCGCGAGTCCTTCGGGCTGGCGGCGCTGGAGGCCAGGTCGGCGGGGGTGCCGGTGGTGGCGCGCGCGCAGAGCGGGGTGGCCGACTTCGTCCGGCAGGGCAAGGAGGGGTTGCTCGGGCGGAGCTTCGACGACCTGGTCGCGTCGGTGGCCAAGCTGGTGCGCGACCGTGAGCTGCGCCAGGCGATCGCGGCGAACAACCGGGAGACCGAGCCCGTCCGCAGTTCCTGGCCCACGGTGCTCGAAGGCTTCGAACGCTGCTACGAGCAGGCCCGCGCCCGCGGGGCCTGACGGGTCCGGCCCGGTGCGGGCGGGGGAGAGCCGATCCGCTGCCCCCCGGCCAGTCGGCCAAGCTCAAGGC
>NZ_JBEXUE010000211.1:0-16645 GCF_040614275.1 Streptosporangium sp. NPDC006013 | reverse complement strand
AACCGCCAGCTGGGAGCGCCCATCGCGGTCACCCTGAAGGGTGAGTCGATCTGCCTGGACTATCTGCAGGCGGTTCTTGAGCTCGATTTCATGGCGGGCACGGCGAACTCCCCCAGAACGTGCAGCACGGGCGCGAGCACGTGCTCCGCCAGGCCCACCCCGCCCCACCGCTCGTCCAGCAGGACCGAGGTCAGGCCCAGGTCCGCCAGGCGCCCCCACAGCTCCGCGTCGTGGGCGGCGCCGGAGTCCAGGCACCGGCGCAGGTGGTCCTCGCCCGCGTGCTCCTCCAGCAGCCGGCGGGTCGCCTTGAGGAGTTCCCGCTGCTCTTCGTCGAGCGGAATGTTCATCGCAGGTGTGGTCATCGTCGGGGCTCCATCGGCAGCTCCAGGAGGCGTTCGCTGATGATGTTCCGCTGGATCTCGGAGGTCCCCCCGAAGATCATGGCGGCGCGCGCGTACCAGTACCGGTGGTGCCAGTCCGCCCAGACGCGGGCGGCCTGTGGGGTGAGCGCCTCTCGCACCACGGACGAGCCGCCGCCCATGATGCCGAGCCCGCCCATCAGGTCCAGGCCCGCGGCGAAGATGTGGTGTTGCGTCTCGGTCCAGTACAGCTTGTTGATGCTGGCCTGCAGGTCGAGGTTGACGCCGTTCTCCGACAGCTCGGCGAGCCGGTAGACGTTGGCCCGGTACACCTCGGTCTCGACGAAGAGCCGCCCCAGCTCGTCCAGGGCGAGCGGGTCGTCATCAAGGCCACGCGCCCGCACCAGCTCCGCGAACGACTCGACGTCGGCGGAGTATTTGGCGTGGTCGCCGAAGACGGCGCCGCGCTCGAAGCCGAGCGTGGACATCGCGACCCGCCAGCCGTCGCCGATCTCCCCCACCGCGTTCGCGACGGGCACCCTGACGTCGGTGAAGAAGACCTCGGCGAAGCCCTTCGTCCCGTCCACCATGGCCAGCGGGCGGACCTCCACCCCGGGGGAGCGCAGGTCGACGCAGAGGAAGGTGATCCCCCGGTGCTTCTTCTCCCTGCCCGCCTCGGGATCGGTGCGCACCAGCGCGAATATCCAGTCGGCGAAGCCGCCGAACGACGTCCAGGTCTTCTGGCCGTTGACGACGAACTCGTCGCCCTCGCGGACCGCCTGCGTGCGCAGCGAGGCCAGGTCGGAGCCGGAATCGGGCTCGCTGAACCCCTGGCACCAGATGTCCTCGCAGGACAGCAGCCGCGGGATCCAGCGCCTGCGCTGCTCCTCCGTGCCGTAGCGCATCAGGATCGGGCCGAGCAGGTACAGGCCGCCCATGTTGACCCGGGCGGGCGCCCCGGCCCGGTAGTACTCCTCGGCGAAGGCGATGGTGTGGAAGAGGTCGGCGCCGCGGCCGCCGTACTCCTCGGGCCAGTCGATCGCCGCGTAACCGCCCTCGAAGAGCACTCGCTCCCACTCCCGGTGCTGCTCGAACCCCTCCGGGCTCGTCCAGGACCCCAGTGGTCCGCGCGGTACGTGCTCCTCCAGCCAACCGCGCACCTGCGCGCGGAACGCCTCGGTGTCGGGCGCGGCGGCACCGTTTCGCAAGCTCATACCGCAAGCCCCAGTGCCTGCGAGATCTCGTGCATTACATCTCCATAGTTCTCGGGTGTCATGCGCAGGGAGAGGTTCACTCCGTTCGCTCCGAGTTCGAGGTAGCGCTCCACCATCGGGCGTAGCTCGGCGAGAGCGCCGTGGAACCGGAGGCCGGCGACGACGTGGAAGTCCTCCCGGGAGCGGCCGTTCTCCCGCAGCCCCGCCTCGACCTCGGCCAGGTGGCGGGAGAAGTCCCCGGTGGTGAGGTTCCACGGATACCAGCCGCCGGCGTACCTGGCCGCGCGGCGGATGGCCGCCTTCGAATGGCCGCCCACCAGGATGCGCGGCAGCGGCCGGCCCGTGTCGGGCATGGCGGACACCCCCGGCTCGCCACCGGTACGACCCCAGAGCTCGGAGACGCGAGCCAGGTTGCTCTCGCACCGGGCGCCGCGCTCGGCGAAGGGTACCCCGGCGGCGGCGAACTCCTCCGCCGACCAGCCGACCCCCACCCCCATGTCGAAACGCCCGCCGGTGAACAGGTCGAGTGTGGCCAGTTCCCTGACCAGGAGGCGCGGGTCGCGCATCGGCAGCAGCAGCACCGAGGAGCCGACGCGCAGCCGCGTGGTGTGGCGGCACAGTTCGGCGGCCGCCTGGAGCACGTCGAGCAACCCCTGCTCCTGGGCCGCCTCCACCCGGGGCGCGGTCGCGGCGGCGGCGCCGTACTTGTGGACCTCGACCACATCGGGGTTGGCCGAGCTGGGAGCGGCCGGGTAGGGGTAGGCCGACTCGTACTCCTCGAAGAAGACCAGGTGCTCAGGCAGCCACAGCGCGGAGAAGCCCGCCGCCTCGGCGGTCAGCGCGAACGTGCGCATATATGCCAGGTCCCGTTGCGCGGACCCGTCGAACAGGTCCACCAGACCGATCTCCATCGCCGCTCCTTCCGATCTCGTCGTCGTGTGGAGAGCCGTTTCAAGCCGTCGTGCGAGGGCGCACGCGTGAGGTTCGCGCGGGGCCGGGTCAGGCCCCGGCGAGGGCGCGCAGCCGCTCGGGCGAGGGCAGGTCGCCGTAGACCGCGACCAGTTCGTCGACCCGGATGGAGGGGTCGCGGGTCAGCAGCTCGCGCGCCGGACCGATCTCCTGCTCGGGGACGAACCAGGTGCGTCTGACCTCGCCCTGGTCACGACCCGCGTCACCGAGGGTCCTGGCAAGCAGGGCGAGGGCGCCGGGGAGGTCGGCGGGCGTCAGCAGCCAGCCGAGCCACCCGTCCGCCTCGCGGGCCAGCAGCCGCAGCACGTCCTCGCCGCCGTGGCGCACATGGATGCCGGGTCCGCCGCCGACCGGCCGGGGCAGGGCGATCGCGCCGCTGAACGCGACGCGGTCGCCCTGGTGGGAGGCACGGCGTTGCGACCACAGGGCCCGCATCGCCGCCAGGTACTCCGACGTCGTGCCAAGCGTGTCCCCGCCGGGGGCGCCGTCCAGAGCGAGCGGCACCTCCCCGAGGTCCAGCCCGTATTCCAGCCTGCCGCCGGCGAACCAGTCCAGCGTGGCGACCTGCTTGGCCCGCAGTGCCGGACCCCGCACGGAGAGGATGTCCCCGCTCAGCCCGAGGCGGATCGAACCGGTCGCCCGGGCCGCGCACTGCAGCCCGAGGACCGCGTCGTGTCCGCCACCGATCTGCTCTCGGTCGCCGACCGCCCACCACGACGCGAGGCCCGCGGCCTCGGCCGCCGCGGCGGCCGCCTCGATCTCACCGGGCAGGCCGGGCCCGCCGACCGTGATGTCGCACGCTACGCCGTACTCCATTGGAACGTTCCTCCGCTCTCGGAGCTCAGCCTGCGGGGTTCAGCAGGGTGAGCTTCCCGTCGCCGGTCCACTCGAGGTAGACACCGGGATCGTCCAGGACCGCCTGGCCGTTCTCGTAACGGAGCTGGCCGTAGACGGTGTCCTGGGTGGTGATCTGCGACAGCGCCTTGCCGACCGCCTCGGGCGACGGGTCGCCGGACTTCTTGAGGCCTTCCGCCAGCAGCCACATCGCGGTGTAGCCCTGGGCCGCGAACATGTCGGGCTCGGCGCCGAACTTCTTGGTGTAGAGGTCGGTGAACTTCTTGGCGGTCTCATTGGCCGAATGACCCGCGGCGAAGGGGGTGGCGAACGCGAGGCCCTTCAGGCCGGCCCCGCCGGTCTCGAACAGGACCGGGCCCGAGGCACCGTAGCTGGACAGGATCCGCTTGTCGTAGCCGCGCTCGCGCAGCGACCTGGCCAGCAGCGAGGACGACAGGCCGAGCATGCTGCTGATCACGACGTCCGGCTTCTTGGCCTCGATCTGCGCGGCGGGCGCGGTGAAGTCCCGGTCGGCGGCGCTGGTCGAGACGGTGTCGAGCACCTGAACACCGTTGCGCTCCATCGCGCTCTTCCAGACCTTGCCGTCGGCGACCATGGCGTCGTTGTCGCCGTTGACGACCAGGACGGCGGTCTTGTAGCCCTCCGCCTTCACCATGCTGTCGACGAACTTGTCGTAGACGCCGCCCGGCGCGGACGGCAGGATGACGGGGCGGAACAGGTCGGGCGGAGAGGCGAGCCCGTCCAGGATCGCCGAGGTGACGACCCCGGGCGTCTTGCTCTGCCTGATGACCGGCGCCAGGGCCCCGGCCTCACTGGACAGGCCGCAGCACAGCACGCCGGACGCGCCGTCGGCGACGTACTGCCGGTAGAGGGCGATCGCCTTGGCCGGGTCGGACTTGATGTCCTCCACCTTCAGCTCGACGGTCGCGCCTTCGCCGAGGAACCCGGTCTGGTTGATCTCCTCCGCGGCGAGCTCGGCACCGTTTGCGATGGGCTTGCCCGCGAACGCGGCGGCGCCGCTGAGCAGGGCGGGGAAGCCCACCTTGTAGACCTGGCCTTCGTCCGGCCCACTGCCACCCGACGAACCGCACGACGTGAGAATCATCATGACGGAGAGGGCCGCGCTGATGACAGCGAGGCTCGAACCTCTCCTTGCACTCTTGAGACGAGACACTGCTTACCCTCCTGGGCTAGGCCCCCAACAACCGGACCCCCGCCTTTAAAGCAAACGCTTGCTTTAAAGCAACTGTTTGATTATGCGAGACGTGATATTGGAAAAGCAAGAGGTCAACGCGGTTTTTCGGTGGGAGTGGCGGTCGGGAGGCCGGTTCACCCTGGCCTTCGGTGGCCGGTGCCGCCGTTAAGCGTCCAGAAGGGCGCCGCCGCGGTCGATGACCGTGCCGCCCTTCTCGGTCGAGGTCAGGAAACGGACGTCGGCACCGTCACGCCAGAGCGCCACAGAAAGGGTGTCTCCCGGCGTCACCGGTCGGCTGAAGCGCCCTGACATGCCCCTCAACCGGGAGGCGTCCCCGTCGCAGAGCCCGTTCACGATGGCGCGGGCGGTGAAGCCGTAGGTGCACAGGCCATGCAGGATCGGTCGCGGGAACCCGTACTTCCCGGCGAAGACCGGATCGGAGTGGAGCGGGTTGCGATCCCCGGTGAGCCGGTACAGGAGCGCCTGGTCGGGCCGGGTGGGCATGCTCACCACGACGTCCGGCTCGCGGTCCGGCACCGCCCACTCCGACCGGGGGCCGCGCTCCCCGCCGAAGCCGCCGGCCCCGCCCAGGTAGGCGCAGGAGCGGGAGACCGCGAGCGATTCCCCGGTGGCGGCGTCGGCCGTGCGGGTCTCGGTCCAGAGCAGGGCGTCCCTTCCCTTGTCCCACATGTCGGTGACCGTGGTCGTGGACACCGCCCTGCCCTCGGGGGGCAACGGACGCTCCAGCAGGAAGTGCTGTTCGGCGTGGACGGCCTTGCCGGGGTCATAGGAGCCGACCTCGGGCAGTCCGCCGATATGACCGATGAGCACGGCGAAGCTCGGGATGACCTGCTGGCGGACGCCGGTGCTGTTCTCCGTGGTGAACTGGAGCTCGCCGCCCGGGTCCCGCGCCCCGGCTCCGACGGCGAGCGCGTACAGCAGCGACTCGCGGGCGGTCCACTCGATCTCGAAAGGGCCGACCGTACTGCCGATGTAGGCGGGATCCAGGGGCATGCTGTTCTCCGGTCTGGTCAACGTGGGGTCAGGATGCGGCGAGCCGGGATCGCGGGCCCGCCTTGAGGAGGCGCGACGGCAGTTCGCGGCCGACGATCCGCTGGGCGAGGTCGGCGACCTCCAGCAGCGCGTCCAGGTCGACGCCCGTGTCCACGGACAGTTCCTGGAGCAGGTAGACCGCTTCCTCGGTGGCGATGTTGCCGCTCGCCCCCGGGGCGTAGGGGCATCCGCCCAGGCCGCCGACGCTCGCGTCGAACTCGGTGACGCCGGACTCCAGGCCCGCGACCAGGTTGGCCATGCCGGTGCCCCGGGTGTCGTGGAAGTGCAGGGCGACCCGGACATCGGGCGCCTGGTCGCGGAAGAGGCCCACGATCCGGCGTACCCGGGGCGGCGAGCCCATCCCCGTGGTGTCGCCGAAGCAGATCGAGTCGGCCCCGTCGGCGACGGCTCGCAGCGCGAACGCGGCGACGCGCTCCGCTGCGACCTCCCCCTCGTAGGGGCAGCCGAACGCGGTGGCGACGATCACCTGGCAGCCGGCGCCGTTGCCGTGGGCGAAGTCGATGACCTCGGCGATCCCGTCGAGCGACTGCTCCGGAGTGCGGTTCACGTTGCGCAGGTTGTGCGTCTCCGACGCCGAGACCATGATCTCCAGGTCGGTGAAGCCCTCGGCCAGGGCACGCTGCGCCCCGCGCAGGTTGGGCACCAGCGCCGAGTACTCGATGCCCGCGACCGGTTCCACCGTGCCCCACACCTCGGAGGCGTCCGCCATCTGCGGGATGGCTCTGGGATGGACGAACGCCACGGCCTCGATACGCGACAGACCGGTCGTGCCCAGTGCCGCGATCAGCTCCGCCTTGCGGATGGTGGGCACCGGGAGTTCGTTCTGGAGCCCGTCGCGCGGACCCACCTCACGCAGGACGACACTGGACGGCATATCGGACATGTCTAGACTCCGAGGTTCCGGGCGACGATCTCGCGGTGGTACGTGGGGGTGCCGAAGAGGGAGAAGTCGGTCAGCGCCCGCCGGAAGTGGTGGGAGAGCTCGTGCTCCCAGGTGAACCCGATCCCGCCGTGAACATGGATCGCCTCCCTGACCACGTGCAGCACCGCGTCCGAGGCTCGCGCCTTCGCCATGGAGGCGGCGTTCTCCCAGCCCGGCTCCGCGGCGGCGGCCTGGTCGAGCGCGGACTCCACCGCCGACCTCGCCGACTGCGTCTCCGCGTACATGTCGGCCAGCTTGTGCTTGATCGCCTGGAAGGACCCGATGGCCCGCCCGAACTGGGTGCGCGTCTTGGCATAGTCGATGGCCAGCCACAGGCACCGCTCGCCGATGCCCAGAGCGTCCGCCGCGGTCAGCAGCGCCCCTTCGATGAACGCCAGAGAGGCCAGGGCGGCCGCCTCGGCCCCCTCGGCCAGCACACGCCCGGGGACGCGGTCCATCCTGAGCACTGCCAGGCCCCGGCTGCCGTCCAGCGCCTTCATCGGCTCGACGGCGAGGCCGTCGGCGCCGCGCTCGACGAGCACCAGGCAGGCTTCCTGCGGCGCGGCGGCTCCCGCGGCGCGGGCCAGGACGACAAAGTGCGTCGCCTCTCCACCCGCGACGACGAATCGCTTGAGCCCGGAGACTCGG
Source organism: Streptosporangium sp. NPDC006013 (assembly GCF_040614275.1). Classification (NCBI taxonomy): domain Bacteria; kingdom Bacillati; phylum Actinomycetota; class Actinomycetes; order Streptosporangiales; family Streptosporangiaceae; genus Streptosporangium; species Streptosporangium sp. NPDC006013. The sequence continues at coordinate 9,409 of NZ_JBEXUE010000211.1, read as the reverse complement.
CAGCCGCCGTCCGCACGCTCCACCTCGGTGCCCGGGGAGGCGAGGTCGGTCCCTGCGGAGTCCTCGTGCAGCGCCAGGGCCACGACTGCGCGCCCGGCCACGATCTCGTCCAGGAGGCCGCGATTCCGCTCGACGCCCGCCCGCCCCAGCAGCGGCACCGCCAGGCCGGCCGTCACGAGGAGCGATGCCGGCAGCCCGACCCGTCCGGCCTCGATCAGCGCCGTGCCCAGGTCGGCGATCGACCCGCCCTGGCCGCCCGCGTCCTCGTCCAGCAAAAGGCCGAGGATGCCCAGTTCCTCGGCGAAGGCCTGCCACAGCGGCTCCTCGGCCCCTCCGCGGGAGACGCGGCTGACCTCGGCCGGACTGTGGGCATCGAGGAACCGCCCGACGGTGTCCCCGAACTCTGCACGGAGGTCTGCGTCCACCCGCATGCGTGTCCTTTCATGATTTCAAGCAAGCAGTTGCTTCATTTTCTTCCCGGACTGCCGCGATCCGATTCCGGAGCCACCGAACGCGACCCGGGGGAGCGACGGGAAGGCCCCTGCCCCGCCCGGTCAGCGAGGTCAGCGGCTCACGGGACCTGCACGCCGCGCAGGAGCAGCACGGTCTCGATCTCGATCAGCTCGTCGATGGTCACGGAACCCGCCGGGTCGAACCAGCGGATGACCGCCTGGACGGCGCCCATCACGGTCCGGTAGACCATCCGCGCGCTAAACTCGCCGCGGAACGCGCCCCTGTCCATGCCCGCCTGGATGACGTCTATCCAGATCCGCTCGACCTCATGCTGGCGGTCGACGATGGAGGGGAAGTCCTGCACGTAGGACCAGTCGTTCTGCAGGATCAGGACCTCGTTGCGGTTGCGGACCAGGCTCCGCAGCGCCCTCGCCATCAGCCCGGTCAGCGCCTCGGAGGGATCGGCGGCCTCCGCCACCGCGGACTGGTATTCCCGGATGATCACGCCGAGGTAGTCGACGAGCACCTGCTCGACGATCGCCTCTTTGGAGTCGAAATAGTAGTAGAGGCTCCCCGAAAGCATGTTCGCCTCGTCGGCCACGTCCCGCACTGTCGCGTTGGCGAAGCCCTTCTCGGCGAAGACCTTGGAGGCGGCGAGCAGAACGCTTTCCTTACGCGCCTGTCCGGCGGGCGATCCCATCGACCTTCGCCGTGTCTGGGAAACGCTCTTGGTGGTCTTTCCTGGAGGGGTCATCGACTCGTCCTACCTCAACTGAACATGGGGCGAAATCTTCAGGCGCGTATATCACGCCGACTCAGGGTGCCTGACTGGACACGATCGAGACGGCGCTCACGAGCGCGCCGGGACTACCTCCTTGATTTTGCACTAGTCCGAAGGCGGGATTCGCGACTTGGCGCTCACCGGCCTCACCCCGGAACTGCTGCCACATCTCGAAAAGCATCCGCAGGCCGCTCGCGCCGACGGGGTGACCGAAACTCTTCAGCCCCCCGTCCGGATTGACCGGCAGCGCGCCACCCAGGTCATAGCGGCCCGCCAGGACATCCCGCCATGCCTGTCCGCGCGCCGAGAAGCCGAGCTCCTCCATCAGCACCAGCTCGGTCGGTGTGAAGCAGTCGTGCACCTCGGCCAGCGAGATCTGGCCGGCCGGGTCGGTGATGCCGGCCTGCTCGTAGGCGGTTTGGCTGGAGTGGACGACCTCGGGCAGATCGCAGTAGTCGTACCGGTCGTCGTTGCGCCCGGTCGCGGCCCCCGCGCTCAGCGCGAGCGCGTGCACGTACAGCGGACGGTCGGTGTACCTGTGCGCGTCCTCGGCCCGGACGATGATCGCCGCCGCACCGCCGTCCGCGACACCGGAGCTGTCAAAGACACTGAGCCTGCCGGCGATCGCCGGCGCGCGAGCGATGACCTCCTTGGAGACGTTCTTACGGAACTGCGCCCGAGGGTTTAGTGCACCATTGGCATGGTTTCGCCATGCAATGTGTGTCATGGCCTCTTTGACCTGTTCCTCGGAAATCCCATAACGCCGCGCGTACGACGGCACGATCATCGAGTACATGGCGGGCGCGCTCAGATTCGGCGGCGTACCGTCATTGGGCACGCTGGGCATTTCCAGCCCGGAGAAACCAAAATCCTTCAGCTTCTCCCCGCCCACCGCCATCACCGTGTCATAGGCGCCGGAGGAGACCGCGTAACAGGCGTTCCTGAACGCCTCGGATCCGGTGGCGCACATGTTCTCGACCCGGGTGACCGGCCGGTTGCTGATATTCATCGGTCTGGTCAGGGTGAGGCCGGAGACGCCGGAGGTCATCGTTCCCAGCCAGTAGGCGTCCACGTCGCCCAGTTCCAGGCCCGGGACGCTCCGCACGGCGCCGAGGGTCGCCTCGACCAGGAGGTCGTCCACCGACCGGCCCCAGAGCTCGCCGAATCTGGTACAGCTCATGCCTACGATGGCCACCGGGTTCTGCAGAGCGTGGGCGGGCATCAGGACTCCTCCTTGTAGGGGTGAACCTTCCAGATGTAGTTGCGGATCTCGTTGGACGCCACGCTCGCGAGCCGGAAGACAGGCGCGACCCGATCCCCGATGGCCACCTCACGCCCGGGGGCGTCGGTCATCTCGAACTCGAACCGGCCACCGCCGTCGAAGTCGACGGCCACCGCCTTGGCCGGCAGCTGCACGGACTCCGAGAGCCAGTCGTCGGTGAATGTCGCGACGGTGCCCAGCAGGTCCCGCATGGGCGCGGGCTCACCCTGGTCGACGGCCCCGCAGCCGAGGCAGACCTGCCGCGGGGGGAGGTTGCGGGTCCCGCAGGCGGTGCAGCGGGCCGCGGTGAAGGAGAACTTCCAGCGCATGGTCCGCCACGACGCCGGCGGGGCGGGAGCCTTGACCTCGGGACGCCGCGGCGGCTCCCGGTCCAGCACGCCCCGCCAGGTGAGGTAGTCGGCGTACCGAAGCGGGAACACCGTGGAAGACGCCGGGGAGGCACCCGCCGCGCGGAACGCGCCGAGCTCGGGCGTGGCGCGGAACACGAACGCGTCGGCCCCGTCCGCGGCCAGGACGGCCAGGATCGTCTGCCCGGGCTCGGCCCGGTCCAGCGCGGCGCAGAGCCGCAGCCCGAAGTCCGCGGTGCCCGCGTAGCCGGTGTCATCGGCCAGGCCGGCCGCGAGCTGGTCCGCGCCGAAGCGCCTGCGCGCGGCCTGTACGGCGCGCAGGTGCGGGCCGCTGATCACCACGTGGTCGATCTCGGACGGTTCGAGCCCTGCCTCCTTGGCCGCCTCCGCGGTCACCGCCTCGATCAGCTCCAGGTACTCGTCGACGCCGAAGCGCTCCTCCCAGGACCGGGTGCGCAGCGCGCCCGGGGAGCGCCAGCGGTCCAGCAGCTCCATGGTGCGGACCGCGCCGCCCAGCAGCTCGGCGACCGGGTTCTCCCCCATCGCGAAGGCCGCGGCGGCGTCTCCGCCGTACAGTTCGTCCTCGGAACCGGGAAGTCCGTACCGCAGGTCGGCCAGGGCGACGACGGCTCCGGCGCCCCTGAGGCCCGCGCGGAAGGCGCCCGCGCCGGACCGGATGGAGCCGCACGCGTCGAAGGCCGCCAGCTCCTCGGGCAGGCCGAGCGCCATGGCGACCGCCGAGGCGTTGCTCCGCTCCATGTAGGCGGGGCGGGAGCTGGCGAACCAGAGCTCGGCTGGGAGAAAGCCGGGCGACCGCCGCAGGGCGCGCCGCAGCGCCTCCACCGCGAGGGTCGTGCTGTCCTCGTCGTGCGAGGCCACCGAACGGGTGCCCTTCAGCCCCGGAAGCCCGAGAGACCTGCCGATCTCACTCCGGTCGAGCCGGTAGGCCGGGACGTAGGCGCCGTAGGCGGTGATTCCGATCATCAAGGTTCCTCTTGGTCCCGGGCCGGGCGGATGCTCACCCCACGAAGCATGTAAATCAAGCATTTGCTTTGCTAGCATAGCCAGCCCCGAACAGCTGAAGCAAACGCTTGACGGGGCTGAACTGTTGGAGGACCATGAACCGGCTACCCGACGAGGACGAATTCCACCGCGAGGCGGTCGCGTTCCTCGACTCCTACGCCACCCGCCGCTCCGATGAGACCGGTCAAGCGGTCTGGGGCCGTGGCGACGACCGGGTCTCCGTCGTCGCCGAGCGGGCCGAGGGCGAGGAGGAGGAGATCGCCCGTCTCAAGGACTACCGCGCCGCTCTCGACCGGGCGGGGCTCGCCTGGATCGACGGCCCGGCCGCCCACGGCGGGCGCGAGCTACCGACGCACTACGCGACCGGGTTCCGCGAGCTGGAGTCCCGGTACGACCTGCCCGATGACGGCTACACGAGATTCAGCGTCTCGACGTTCTGCCCCGCGCTGCTGAAGCATGGCTCGGAGTTCCTCAAGCAGACATACCTGCACCGCCTCAGGAGCGCCCGGCTCCTCGCCTGCCAGCTCTTTTCCGAGCCAGGCGCGGGGTCCGACCTGGCCGGCCTCAGCACCAGGGCGGAGCGGCACGGCGACGGGTGGATCCTCAACGGGCAGAAGGTCTGGAGCTCCGGCGCTCACTACAGCGACCTGGGGCTGTGCATCGCGCGCACGAACCGCGACGCGCCCAAGCACGCCGGCCTGTCCACCTTCCTGGTCGACATGCGGGCCCCCGGCGTCGAGATCCGCCCGATCCGGCAGCTGACCGGCGGCGCCTCCTTCGACGAGGTGTTCCTCACCGACGTGTACGTGCCCGACGACCACCGCCTCGGCGAGGTGGACCAGGGCTGGCGGGTGGTGGTCGACGTGCTGCTCAACGAGCGCGGCGCGATCGGCCTGGAGAGCGGCATCGACGAGGCGCTGCTGTTCCGCCTGGTCGACCTGGTCAGGCACACCGGCGCCGCCGGGGACCCCCGCGTCCGCGACGCCCTGGCCGACCTGCACATCCGGAGCTGGGCGGCGCGCGAGACCACGACCCGGCTGCTCGCCGCCGCCAAGGGCGGAGTGCCGGGGCCCGAGCTCGCCCTGTCGAAGCTGATCCTCGTCGATCTGCTGCGCAGGGCCGGTGATATCGCCTCCGACGTGCTCGGCACCGCGATGATCGCCGACACCGGCGAGTGGGGGACGTTCGCCTGGTCGGAACTGACCCTCGGGCTGCCCGGCCTGCGGGTCGGCGGCGGGACCGACGAGATCCTCCGCAACGCGGTGGGCGAGAGAGTACTGGGACTACCGAAGGACGCCAGATGAAGATCGATCTCGGGATGATCGGTTCCTCCGCCGCCGTGTGCGGCCCGATCGCCACACGGGCCGAGCGGGTCGGTTTCGACGGCCTGTGGGCCAGCGAGAGCGTGACCGACGCCTTCCTGCAGTCGCAGGCGGCCCTCACCTCCACCACCACGACCACGGTCGGCACCGCCATCGCCGTCGCCTTCGCCCGCAATCCGATGTCCACCGCCTACCTGGGCTGGGATCTGGCCGCACTGTCGGGCGGGCGATTCGTCATGGGGCTGGGCACCCAGATCCAGGCACACATCGAGCGGCGCTTCTCCATGCCGTGGAGCAGCCCGGTGGCGCGGATGCGCGACTTCCTCACCGCGATGAACGCGATCTGGACCGCTTGGCGCACCGGGTCGAAGCTGAACTACGAGGGCACCCACTACCGGCACACCCTCATGTCGCCGGTGTTCACGCCGCCCCACCACGACCTGGCCATCCCCGTGATGATCGCCGCCGTCGGGGACAGGATGACCGAGCTCGGCGGGGAGCTGTGCGACGGCCTGATCCTGCACGGCATGACCACCACGGCCTACCTGGACGAGGTCACCCTGCCCGCGCTGCGGCGCGGCATGGAGACGGCCTCACGCGACCGGTCAGAGGTCTCGCTGTACTGCCCCATCTTCATGGTGATGGGTGACACCGAGGAGCAGTTCGAAGAGATGAAGCGCAAGACCCGGGAGCAGATCGCCTTCTACGCCTCCACCCCGGCCTACCGCGGAGTCCTCGCCTCGGTCGGGTACGAGGAGCTGCAGCCCGAGCTACAGGCGCTGTCCCGCGCGGGCGAGTGGGCCAGGATGGGTGATCTGATCGACGACACCCTCCTCGGGCACATCGCGGTCCTGGGGCGACCCGAGGAGATGCCGAAGCTCTGCAAGGAGCGGTTCTCCGGCCGCCTGGACCGGATCTCCTCCTACCATCCGTGGCCGGTGGACGACGACGACCGGCTGGCTGAGATCCTCCGCGGGTTCGCGGACGGAGCGGAGAACAGAGTGGAGGAGGTGGCCCGATGAGTGGTCTCACCGAGGAGTCGCTGCGGCGGCTGGCCGACAAGGAGGCCGTCACCGAGGTGCTGCTGGCCTACTGCGACCTGGTGGACCGCGGCGAGGTGGACGAATTGGCCGGCCTCTTCACCGAAGGCGCCTCGTTCGACTACGGCAACGGCGCGGTCTTCACCGGTAAGAAGACGCTGCACGCCCTCTTCACCGACCGGCTGGGCCGGTACCGCGCCACCAACCACCACGCGTCGAACATCCGGGTGGGTTTCTCCGGCGACTCGTCCGCATCGGCCGTCAGCTACGTCTACGCCTGGCACGAGAGCGTGGAGAGCGGCGAGCAGCTGCACGTCTGGGGGCGGTACACCGACACGCTGGTGCGGTCGGAGCAGGGCTGGCTGCTGGACACCCGCCAGGTGCGGGTCGCCGGTGCCTCGACGCAGCCCGCGTTCCCACTGCCCGAGCGGTTCGAGCGGTACCCGCGCAGGGACCTCGGCTGACGGTGCGCGAACGCGCGAGCGCCCTCCCGGCCGGGCCGGGAGGGCGCTCGCGTGCACCGGACCGGACACGGTCTGCGATCAGGCGTGGCGGTGCATGCCACCGTCGATGTGGACGGTCTCAGCGGCGATGTCGCCGGCGACATGTTCCGGTAGGTCACCGCGGCGGGCGACCAGGAGCAACCCGGCCCCCTCCGCCGCCGGCCCATGGGCGATCGCCCGCCCGATGCCCATGCCCGCACGCGCTCCCGCGAGTCCGAGGTCCGTCAGGGGGTGCCGATCGGCACGAGCTCGTGGTAGCGGCCGTCCAGGTAGGCCAGCGGGGCGTTGTCGCCGCCACCGTTCATACAGGCCTCCACCACCCGGCCGATCACGATCGTGTGGTCGCCTGCCTGGACGCGCTCGGTGAGCAGGCACCTCACCCAGGTCGCGACCCCGTGCAGCAACGGTTCGCCGGAGGAGAGGGCGGTCCACATCTCCGGGTCGCTGAAGCGCTCCTGCGCGCTGCGCGCGAAGCGGGTCGCCAGGTCCGACTGCCCGGCCTCCGGCCAGTGGATGAGCACGCTCTCGGCCCTGGAGAGCGCCGCCAGGCTCGATGAGGTCTGCGCGATCGCGAACGACAGCAGCGGCGGGTCCATCGACACCGAGACGACCGAGGTCGCGGTGAACCCCACAGGTCCGCTCGGTGACCCGAGCGTCACCACGGTGACCCCCGCCGGATGGCGCCGGAACACCGAACGGAACAACTCATCTGACACAGAGCGCTCAACAGTCACAGCAACCATCCCGCCACTTCCAGATCGGTGATCGATTCACCGTGTTCACCAGCCGATCGAGGGCGTCCGAGCTCAGAGCGAGGCCGAGCAGAGCCGGGTGGCAGAACCAGCCAGCCTGGACATCTCGACCTTAAAAGGCAGTGGTGCAAATGTCAAGCAATTGCTTGCTTTACACGCGGCGACGCAGCGCCCGTACCGCTTCGAAACTCATCGCAGATGGCCTGAACTGGAGGTATGCGGCTCGCGACACTCGTTGATCACTCCCCGGCGCCCGATCCGGCCTTCTTCGTGATCGGGTGGTCGTTACGGCGGGATCGGTGCGGTGATCGACATGCGCACCGAGCACCCGATCGGAGGCGCCGCTCGTCGTAGATCGGCATCCGGTCGGCACACTCGGCCCACCCCCTGCCGGAGTCGCCCCGGCTCGGCGGACATGTCAGGGCTTTCGGCTACGCGGCAGCGCAGCCGTCTTCGTGGACGTTCTCGAGAGTCTGATCTCTGTTTCCCACCGTGCGATCAGCGCCACCGGAGGCACTTCGCCGCCGCCGGCCCGGCACTCGCGAAAGCCACACTCGGGCAAGGCCTACCGGCGCGTCACGCGGGCGACGAATTCCACCCAGCCTGCCTCGAGGCGCTCCGCGGACAGGTTGCGTTCACTGCGCAGATAGTCGATGAGCGCCGTGTCCAGGTAGCCGAGCAGCGCTTCCGCGAGGAGCTCGATGTCGCCGGTGACGCCGGCCTCGCGCAACAGGACCGCCACATGCGTGACGCGGACCGCACGAGCCGGAACGGCGTAACGACGCTTGGAACACTGCTCCGCCTCAAGGTACAGGTCGGTGTACTTCATCAGATGACGAAGGGTCGCGACACCAAACGCCTCAAGCCGCTCCACCGCCGGCGCACCGGGCCCGAGCGGAGGGGGACCGGACAGAAACGTCTCCTGGTACTCGCACTCCGCGTGGTCCAGCAGGGCGCGCATCAGACCCACCCGGTCGCCGAAACGACGGAAGACCGTGCCCTTGCCGACCGAGGCGGCGACGGCGACGGCCTCCATCGTCACGTGTTCCGCGCCTCGCTCCGCCACCAGCCGGGACGCGGCCTCAAGCAGGCGCATCCGGTTGCGTGCCGCGTCGGCACGCTCCTGATGACGCTCGTCCGCCAGAGGCAGCCCCCGCATCGGGGGCGATGCGACCTGAGTAGGGGCGGGGGGTCGGGTCATCTGCCCAGCATAGCGCACTCGACCACAAGTGGACCGCAGTCCGCTTATGTGATACATCTACTTTCGGGACGATTGTCCATAAATGACCGTTTTTGCCTCCAATGGGAGTTTTCATGTCCGTCCGCATCCTCGCCCTCGTCGGCAGCCTCCGGGCCGCCTCGCACAATCGGCAGCTCGCCGAAGCGGCCGTCAAGCTCGCCCCCGAGGGCGTCGAGGTCGAGATTTGCGAGGGTCTCGCCGACGTCCCGTTCTACAACGAGGACATCGACGTCGAGGGCAGCGTTCCCGAGGCCGCCCTGAAGCTCCGCGAGGCCGGTCGGCGGGCCGATGCCTTCCTCCTCTTCTCGCCCGAGTACAACGGCACGATTCCGGCCGTCCTGAAGAACGCGATCGACTGGTACTCCCGCCCCATGGGCTCCGGCACCTTCGTGGGCAAGCCCGTGGCGGTCGTCGGCACGGCGTACGGCCAGTACGGCGGCGTGTGGGCCCAGGACGAGGCACGCAAGGCCATCGGCATCGCAGGCGGCACCGTCCTCGACGACGTCAGGCTTTCGATCCCCGGCTCCATCGTCCGCTTCGCCGAGACTCACCCGGTCGACGACAGCGAGATCACCGAGAAGCTGCCCGCCGTGCTGAAGCAGGTGGCCACCGCGGCCGGGCAGGCCACGGCGGCCTGAGGAACACAACCGACCCCACCGGCTCTGG
>NZ_JBEXUE010000210.1:0-16737 GCF_040614275.1 Streptosporangium sp. NPDC006013 | reverse complement strand
GATGGTGAAGTCCACCTGTGCTCGCCCTTCTCTGTTCCGGTCTCCGTCAGCGTGCGGAGAGCTTGGTCCGGTCGTAGGTGTCGGAGGTGATGCCGTCCTCACGCAGGGCCGCCTTGCGCACCTTCTCGGACGGGGTCTTGGGAAGCCGCTCGACCACCCGGACGAAACGGGGGATGGCGAAGGCGGGTACCCTGCCCTCACACCACGCGAGGATCTCCTCCGGGGACACCGGCTCCGAGACGACGATGACCGCGAGGACCTCGTCCTCCCCGGCCTCGACGTCGGCGGGCACGCCCAGGACGGCGCACTCCACGACGGCCGGGTGGCCGAGCACGGCCTGCTCGACCTCGTAGGAGCTGATGTTCTCGCCACGCCGCCGCAGCGCGTCCTTGTAACGGTCGACGAAGTAGAACCACCCGTCCTCGTCCTTGCGCAGGGCGTCACCGGTGTGGAACCAGAGGTTCCGCCATGCCTCGACGGTCTTCTCCGGCATCCCGTAGTAGCCGTTGCTGCAGGTCCACGGATGCACGGGGCGGACGACGAGTTCTCCGACCTCGCCGACCGGAACCTCCCGATCGGTCTCAGGGTCGACCAGCCGGATGTCGAACCAGTCCGCGGCCTGGAGCCCCGCCGCACCGGGGGGCCGCTCCACTCCGTAGGGCGAGAGAATCGGCGCCGAGGTCTCGGTGAGCCCGAAGGCGTCGACGAACGCCTCGATCCCGTACCGCTCCTTGAACTGCTTGACGATCGTGCTCGCCGTGGGCGCGGCGTACACGCAGCGCAGCCGGTTGTCCAGATCGTTCTCGCGAGGCGGCTGCTTCCAGGCGAAGTCCATCATCACGCCGACGAAGTTCGTCACGGTGACCTTCGAGTCACGCACGTGGTCGATCCACCGGCTCGCACTGAACTTGGGCCGCACCACTGCCCGCCCACCGGCGATGATCACCGGGAACACCGCCATGAACTGCGCGTTGCCGTGGAAGAGCGGGGTCGTCGTGAGGTAGGTGTCCTCAGCCGTGAGCCGGGTGAGGCAGACCACCTCCTGGCCGAAGAAGTACAGCTGGGAGTTCGGCATCGCCACGCCCTTCGACGGACCTGTGGTGCCGGAGGTGAAGAAGATCGCGCCGAGGTCCTGTGCCCTGGGAGTCGGCAGATCCAGCACCGGGCCCTCTTCGAGGTCCTCCCACGGTGCGGCCTTCCAGCCGTTCTCCCGGAGCAGGCCGATCGCGGTGTCCCGGGCGCCCGAACCCGTGTCGATGACCCAGAATTCCTCGATCCCCCGCGCGTGCTCGGCGATGGCCACGATCCGCTCGGCGAAGGTGTCGTCGATGATCGCGAACCGCGCCCGCACAACGCCGAGCTGGTGGCGCAGGAACTCACCTTCGTAGTTGGTGTTGATCGGCACCTCGACCAGTCCGCCGACGGCGGTCCCCCACCAGCTGCGGACCAGCTGCGAGGAGTTGACCGCCATGATGACGACCCGATCCCCCTGGGAGGCTCCGGCGGTGATCAGCGCTCCGGCGATCCGCTCCGCACTGGACAGCGCCTCGGCGTAGGTCCAGCCGGCATTCTCCTCGGGGGTTTCGAGACAGACCGACTCCGGGCGCAGCTTGGCGTGATGGCGCAGGACGTGACTCAACGTCCACGTCTCCGGATCGGGGAAGGTCGGTACAAGATCGGTGTAAACCATCGGCCGGCGGCTCACCTGTGGGCCTCCGTGAACACGGACTCGGCGATGTCGGTGCGCGGTGTGATCGCCCTCATGGCGGGGACCACTTCGCGGCCGAGCCTGGTGATCGACGCGATGGTCTCATCGGCGTCCATCGACGGCCACTGCGGACGCAGCAGCAGCGGGTCGACCGGGAGTGTCTCGACAAGGTCGGTCAGCTGGGCCACCACGTCGTCCGGTGAGCCGATGACGGCGTGACCGGACACCGCCTTGAAGAAGTCGTTCTCAAGGTCGGTGTCCTGCATGACGTCCAACCCCTTCTGCGCGTAGGTCAGGTAGCGTCCCTGGGCCACCCTCGCGTACTCCACCATCGCCTCCTGACGGGTGTCCGCGACCAGGCAGTTGCGGCGCAACGGCTGCGGGCCGAACTCCTTGCCGCGTTCCAGGAAACCGTCACGCACGATCGCGTACCGCTCAGCCACCTCGTGCTTCGGTGTCTCCGGAGGGCAGGCGTAGGCGTCGCCGTACTTGGCCGCCCGCCGCACGCCGGGGATGGCGTGGGCCCCGATCCAGATCGGCGGGTGCGGGTCCTGGACCGGGAACAGGTGAGGATGCACGTCCTCGAGAGTCCAGTACTTGCCGTGGTGATTGACGGTGTCCTGGGTCCATAGCTTCTTCATCAGCTCGAGGGACTCGTCGAACCGTCCCGCACGCTGCTTGTAAGGCACATCGAGATAGTCGAACTCCTCGGGCCGGTAACCGAGCCCCGCCCCGAAGATCAGGCGTCCCTCGGTGACGACATCGAGGGTGGCGATCTCCTCGGCCAGCATCACCGGGTGGTAGAGCGGCGCGATCATGATCTGCGTGACGAGACGCACGTGCGGATCGACCTCGGCCGCGAGGCGGGCCAGCAGCGGCACCGGCTGCAGCCAGCGCAACTCGCCGTAGAGAAAATGCTGGCCGATCGCGATGTAGGTGAAGCCGCTGTTCTGGGCGGCTTCGACGATACGGAGAACGTCCTTGAACTGCTGGGCCGGCGAGACCGTCTTGGGCACATCACTGAGCAGAAGACCGACCTGGACCATGACTAAGCCTCTCTGGAAACACTGCTTGGAGTGGAATGCTGCCTTCGGATCTCGGGTGCCGTCTTCACGCGTTGGGAGGCAGGCCGGCGTTGGCCCAGCCTCCGTCGACCGGCAACACGACTCCGGTGATATAGCTCGCGCGGGGCGAAGCGAGGTAGACCACCGCGTCGGCGATCTCGGACGGCTTCCCGACCCTCCCCATGGGGATCCGCGCGACGTAGCCCTCGTTCGAGATGCGCCCGCTCGCGACCATGGCAGCCTGCATCTCCGTCGCGATGGTGCCCGGCGCGACGGCGTTGACCCGCACGCCGGCCGGTGCCCACTCGACGGCGAGCGCCCGCACGAGACCGTCGATCCCCGACTTCGAGGCGCAGTACGCGGCGCGGGCACCGAAGCCGAGGGAGGCGCAGATGGACGACACCATAACGATGCTCGATCCGGGGCCGAGATGCGGGTAGGCGGCCTTTGCCCCCGTGAAGGCGGCACGAAGGTTGACCGACAGCACACGGTCCCACTCCTCGACCGGGAAGTCCGCCGTCTCCCCCGGCGAGGTGACCCCCGCGTTGAGGACGAGCGTCGCGAGCCCACCCCCGATCTCGGCGGCGAGGCGGAATGCCTGCTCGAGCACCGAAGGATCCCCGACGTCGCCGACGACGGCGCGGTGCCCCTCCCCGAGTTCCCCGGCGACGTCCTGAACGCTCTCATGCAGGTCGACCGCGACCACGGCCGCCCCCTCCCCGGCGAACGCCTCGGCGACCGCCTTCCCGAGCCCGCGCGCGGCGCCGGTCACCACGACCCCGACGGGCCCGGGCTCGGCTGTTCCGTCCACGACCTGCTCGACAGCAGTGACACCTGTCATTAGCGCGCCTTCCAAGTCCAGGACGGGACCCCCGCCGACCATCCCGTGCAAACGTTGTGACGACCGTAACACCGCCGTCGATTCATGACAATGATAAGCCTAGACTCCCCTCGCCTTTCACGTGGGCACCGACGAGCCGAGGCGACCGGCGGTCGCCCGTCACCGCGGAGGCGACGGGCGTGTCCCGCGCGGAGGTCGAGGTCACCTCGGGCGTGGCACCGCCCGGAGCGGGCTACTCGGACGTCCCGACGGGGACGTAGCCCGAGGCGGCCTTGGGCAGGGTGAGGAAGCGCTCGACGGTGATCTTCTTGTGAGCGAGCCTGTGCTCTTCACCGTCCTCGACGTGGACGTCGTCGTAGTACCCGACGATGATCCGTGTCTCCGTCGGGTCGAACATCGTCGCCTGGAAGTACGCGTGCGTCTGGATCGTGCCGTCGTCGAGTCGGTCGGCGGTGACATTGGTCACGACGTGCTTGCACACCTCGGTCACCGAGGCGTTCTGCGCGCGGTAGACATCAAGGAAGGGTTCCATCCCCTCGATCGGGGGTGCCGCGGCGCGGGTCATCCTGATGTCGTCCGTGGCGATCTTCCGCAGGGTGTCGAGGTCACCCTCGTCAACGGCTCGCGCGTAGACGTTGTAGAGCCGCACGGCGCGGGCGGTGGTCTCAGCGTTGTGATCGGTCATTTGGCGGTCAGCCCTCCGTCGATGGGGATGGTGACACCAGCGACGAAGCCTGCGTCGTCACTGGAGAGAAAGGCGACCACACCGGCGATCTCCTCCGGAGTGGCCGGCCGGCTTGTCGATCGTCTCGATCCCGCGCTCGTCGCCGTACCGACGGTCGCACTCCCGCCGAGGACGGCCATGAGGTGATTGCCCACTGGGACTCCCCTCCTGCTGGAAAAGCGTGCCGGAGAACTCGAACGGGACAGGGACTACTCAGCGCGCTTACCTCCACGACCGTTCCCCGGCATCTTGCGCGAGTCGTGACTGACCGCGGTGGCCACCGAGCGGACCTCGAACACCACCCGATTGGGGCTGTCGAGAAGTCGGGTGAACGCCGCCGGGTCCTCCGGCTGCATCCTGGTGGTGAACTTCTCGAAGAACCACTCCTTGGTCTTCGCGTCCCGATGCACGGTGGCGACCCCGCGGATGGCGAGCATCTGGCGTCCGGGGGTACCGGTCCCCGAGTTCGACACGACAATCGTCACGCGCGGATCAGCGGCCAGGGCACGGGCGTGCGGACGGCTCTCCACGGCGGTGAGCCAGAAGGTCCCGTCCTCCACGAAGAAGCTCATGATCACGCCACTCGGCCAGCCGTGCTCGTTGGCGAAGACAAAGGTGCACTCGGTCTGCTTCTCGAGCAGTTCTCCCTGCTCCGCCCGGCCCGTCTTGAGAGACTGCAACGCCTCAAGATCGTCAACTCCGACCCTGCCCATGTGTATCCCCTTCTCGATGCGGATGAACCATGATATTCGTAGTCATAATTAATCCGTCAAGAGGCCCCGTTCCACGGGCAGGCCGGCGACGTCGGCACCGACGAGGAATCCGGGGGCATCGGTCCAGGCCGATCCGCCGCCCGCGAAAAGCGTCCGCATTCCGGTGCGGGGCAGCAGATCACGCCGGCCTTTGACGGCGATCGTTCGCCCTGGGTCAAAGGACCGCGGTCCCGCGGCCACCCGGACGACCGAGGAAGTTCGAGGAGCGGGCCCCAGAAGCCGCGGCGGCCCGGACGCGAGAGCACATCGACGCCTACCAGAGCCATGCCAGGCGCCGGCGGTTCCCCCAGACACTCAACGAGACGGTTACCCGGGACTCCCGCCCCTTCGGCCGGCGCCCCAGGAACCGACATCATCGGGACGTTCAGTCGCCATGACCGACCAGTGCGGCCTCTCCAAGGAACGCCCGTAGCACTGCGGCGTTGTCCCGGGCGCTCGCCGCCGGACCTGTGAAGACCACCTCACCCCGCGCGATGGCGACGACGTCGTCGGCAACCTCCAGGCCGGCCTCGGCGTTCTGCTCGACCATGAGAATACCGATGCCGGAGTCGGCCATCGTCCGCACCTTGGCGAGGATGGAGTCCACGATTGCGGGCGCGAGCCCCATGGACGGTTCGTCCATGAGCATGACCTTGGGCTGGGACATCAGCGCCCGCCCGAAGGCGAGCATCTGCTGCTCGCCCCCGCTCAGCAGACCGGCCGCCGAGTGGCTGCGCTCCTTGAGGATCGGGAACATCTCGTAAACCTTGGCGAGCGTCTCGCCGTAGCTGTTCCTTGGCGCCACATAGGCGCCCATCCGCAGGTTCTCGTGGATCATCAACGGGCTGAAGACACGCCGGCCCTCCGGGACGAGTGCGATGCCGCGACGGACGATCTTGTGAGGAGGCAACCCCGTGATGTCACGGCCGTCAAGCCGGATCGTGCCCGCATGCGGCTTCTCCAGGCCCGCGATGGCCTTCAGGGTCGTGCTCTTCCCGGCGCCGTTGGCGCCCAGCACCAGGGTGACCTTCCCGGGTTTGACCAACAGGCTGACACCGCGAACGGCTTCAACCTTGCCGTAGCTGACCTGAATGTCGCTGATCTCAAGCATGCTCTCGCCACTTCTTTCCGAGATACGCCTCCTGCACCTGCGGGTTCTGCACGACGGCCTCGGGCGTGCCCTCGGCGATGAGCCGACCGTAGTTCATCGCGAACACGTAGTCGCAGGTGTCGATCATCATCTGCACGTCATGCTCCACGAGCAACTGGCAGAGTCCTTCGGAACGCAGGCTCCTGAGAAGGCCCGAGATCTCCGCGCGCTCCTTCTGGTTCATCCCCGCGGTGGGCTCGTCGAGAAGGAGCAGCCTGGGGTCCATCGCGATGGCCCGCGCGATCTCCACCCGGCGCTGTGTTCCGTAGGACATCTCCGAGGGATAGTGCTCCTCGAACCCCTGGAGTTGCGTTCGTGCGATCGCGTCGGCGACCGCGGGCGACCGGCCCCGGCCGAACAGCCGATCGAAGAACCCGGGCCTCTCCTCGGATGCCCCGGAACGCGCGTCCGCTCCGAGCTGGATGTTGTCACGGACCGTGAGGTCAGGCAGTAGCCGCACGGTCTGGAACGTCCTGGCGACGCGTCGCCGGGCCACCTCTGAGGCAGGAACACGGTGGTACTCGACGTCGTCGAAGTACATCTCTCCACGGGTGAGCGGGGTCAGCCGGGTCAGCGCGCCGAGGAGCGTGCTCTTGCCCGACCCGTTGGGACCGATGATTCCGTAGATCCTGCCCGGCAGGAGTTTGAGGGACAGCCCGTCGACGGCCTTCACCCCACCGAAGTGCACGGCCACATCGCGCACCTCAAGCACTGGCACCTGGGTACTCATGAGGTCGACTCCACTTCCGACTTCCGCGCAAGTCTCTCGGGCGCCGGCGACTCGTCGTCCGAGTCGTCATCGCCGGGCACCTCCACGGCCTGCCCATGGTCGCGCCTGCGGCGCTGCAGGCTCCGCCTGGTGTTGACGATCAGGCCGTGGATCCCCCGGGGCAGGAAGATCGCGGCGAGGGCGACGATGATCCCGTAGATCAGCTCCTGCCACTCCCCGACCACGTCGAGCAACTCGGGAAGCCACGTGAAGATCACTGCGCCGAGGACCGCGCCCTTCCAGGAGCGCGCACCGCCAATGATGATCATGGTGAGGGCCAGGACGATGAGGCCGAACCCGATGCTCTCCGGGCTGACCGTGCTTCGCAGCAGCATGTTCATCGCACCGGCGATGCCGCCGAGGGCACCGCTCACGACGAAGCCGACCAGGCGATACCGCCTGACGCTGATGCCCGTCGAAGCCGCCAGCTCGGGGTCGTCGCGCACCGCGTCGACCCGGCGGCCGGTGCGACCGACCTCGGAGAGGGCGACGAGGCCGAGGACCACGAGGGTGATGATCACGAGGTGTGGCGTGCCGAAGTCGCTGAGGACGCCGAAGAGACCCGTGGGTCCACCGGTAAGGTCACCGCCGTTGACGGCCAGCACGGAGATGATGAGGTCGAACGCCACCGTGGCCATCGCGAGGTAGAGTCCGGCCAGTCGCGAGATGAGCAGTCCCAGCAGCAGGCCGATGACGGCGGTCACCAGGGCGGCCACGATGACGACCATCATGCCGGGCATTTCCATGCGGAGCGTGAGGATACCCGCCAGGTAGGCACCGATGCCGTACGAGCCCGCACCGGCGAACGAGAACACGCCCATGCGAAGCGGCACCTGGACGCTCAGCGCAAGGACGAGACCGACAAAGGTCGCCTGGATCAGCACCACGTTCGCGTCATAGAAGTCGGTCATGTGCGCCGGACCTCCTTCCGGCCGAAGATCCCCGAGGGGCGAAGCATGAGGACGAGGAAGATCAAGCCGAAGGACACGGCTTCGACCCAGAGCCCGCTGGTCTGGGTCAGCACGAAGGTCTCGGCGAACGCCAGGACCAGCGACCCGGCGACCACGCCGATGGTGCTTCCCACACCGCCGAGCACGATGCAGGCGAAGGCCTTGATGAGGAGGGTGTCACCGCTCTCCGGGGTGAGGGCTCCCAAGCTGTAGGTCAGGAGGATGCCTGCCAGGCCGGCCAGACCACCGGAGACGGCCATCGCTCCGAGCGCGAGCCGCCGCCGGTCGACTCCCATGAGTGAGGCGACTTCCGGGTCCACGCCGATCGACCGCAGCGCCAGGCCCTGTCGTGAACGGCGGAGCCACCATGCCGTGCCCAGTCCGAGGGTCAGCGCCAGCAGTATGGTGAGGAGCTGGATGTCGGTGACCCACAGGCCGCCGAACGTCAGCTTGGTGACCTCGAACGAGGACGCCTCGAACCCGAACGGGTTGCTCTTGGTATAGTGCTGAGCGATCACCAGGGGAATGATCGCCACACCGATGCCGCCGATGAGCATCTGCATCTCGGCGGACTTCCGATCCTTGGCCCGCTTCAGAATCTGTTCGAAGGCCACCACTTGGACCAGCAGTGAGAACACCGCCCCGACGGCGATGCCGATGAGGATGACCAGGGGAAGTGGCAACGCCCACTGCTGGAGGATCAGGTGTGCGCTGAACGCCGAAAACATGAAGATCGACCCGTGGGAGAAATTGAGGATGTCGATGGTCCCCCACGTGAGGTTCATCCCAAGGGCGAACAACAAGTAAATGGATGCCAGGCCCAAGGCGCCGATCAGGTCCTGCAAGGCTCGCCCCTCCTTTCATAAGTGTCATGGACATGGGTGGGAAGCACGGCTTGCGTCGTGTATCCCACCCCGTACCGATTGTCCTCAGTTGGTGTCGGGCGTTAGCCGGACCTACTTCAGGGTCGCCTCGTAGAGCAGGTCCTCGCCGGTGCCGTTCCAGCGGATCACGACACCTGGCACCTGAAGGTCCCGGTTCTTCCACGTCAGGCCCTCGCCGAGCGCACCGTCGAACGGCTGCGCGGCCACGGTCGCCATGGCGTCCTTGATGGCGGAGCGGTCCGCACTGTTGGCCTGCTTGATGGACTTCGCCAGGAACCAGGCGGCGTCGTACGCTTCGGCCGCGTAGTTCAACGGCGTCTCACCGCTGGCCGCCTGGTATGCCTTCACGAACTTCTGGCTCGACTCGGAGCTCATCTGGTGGTTGAAGTCGACCGGCCAGACCATGCCCGCCCCGTCGGGCCCGGCCGGCTTGAGGCCTCCGGCGCTCGCACCGGAGTTGCCCAGGACGTCCCCGGTGTACCCGGCCTGCCGAAGCTGCTTCATGGCCGTCGCGTTCTGCGCGCCGATCAGGAGGACCGACACGACGTCCGGCTTGCCCTTGAGGATCTGGGAGATCGGAGCGGTGAAGTCCTGCGTCGTCGCCTGGGTCCCGACGCTGCCGGTCACCGTGATGCCCAGTTCCTTCGCCATCGCCGGAAGGGTCTCGCTCCCGATGTTCGACAGCGTCGGGGTCGCCTGCGTGTAGATGATCCCGACGGACTTGTAGCCCTTCTCCTGGATGTACTTCTTGAGGATCGGGTAGTACTCACGCATCAGTGGGGTGGCCCGGTAGGTGTAGTCGCCGACGATGACACCGTCGCTGCCCGCCTGGGTGAAGATGACCGGGAGTCCGCTCTTCTGGGCGAGGGGAGCCTGCGCCACGGCCTCGTTGCTCGAGACCGAACCGAAGATGGCGGAGACCGACTTGTCGGCAATCGCCGACGTCGCCTCCTTCGCAGCCGTCTGCGGCTCGGTCTTGGTGTCGACGAACTTCAGCTGGATCGTGGTGTCTCCCAGGAACTTGGAGTCGTTGATCTCCTTTACCGCGAGCTCGTAGCCCTTGTTCGCGGAGGACCCGGCGAACGCCACCACACCCGTCGTCGGATTCGTTGAGACGACAGTGATGGTGGCGGGCAGGCCACCACTACCCTTGGTGGCCGCGGCTCCGTCGTCCGCACCCCCACCACACGCTGCAAGCGCGAGCAGCGAGCCAACCACCAACACCGACTGCACGGCACCGCGACGCTGACGTCGGAACGCGTTTCCGTCCATCCGACACTCCATTCAGGGTATGAATATCATGCACATGATTAGCATGTTGGGGTCCAACCTAGGCCGCCTGCGCAATCCCTGTAAAGGACTTCTGCGAACGGTTCCCGAGCTGTGACGTCATCGGGCGGTCGCCGACACGTAACGTCACCGCAACAGGCGGCACGGCTCGCTCCACCTGGCGTGACGGCTCGAGGAACGCGCACGCGTGGCCGCAACGCGCTCCGGTAGCCACCGAATGGAACAGGGTCGAGCCGGGCCGCCGGGATGTCCGTCAGGTCCCGCGCGGGGAAGGCATGGGGACGACCGGCCTTCCACGCGATCATGTTGATCGGGTGGTCGTACGGGGTGATCGTCGTGACGACACCGATGGGACGGCGCAGCAGGACGCTCTTCGAGCGGACCGGCGCCTCCTGGGTGGGCGGATTCTCGGCGGCGTCGGCCTCCCATCGGGAGTTGACAGATGGAGTACGGGCCTGGAGGGTACGCGCCAACGAGATCGGCGAGCCCGCCTCGGCGACGACAAGCCGGGCCGGCTCCTCCTCGTACTCCGCAAGCAGTCCGGCGATGCGCCTGTTACCGATGTCGCCCTTGTCACCCGAGCGGCCGTAAGCGATCTCACGCAACTTCATGACACCACCGACTCGGTCTCGAGCGTGACCGGCTCACGTGGCACGTAGGCCGGAGTCGCCGCGAGCGCCGCCGCCCCCGGCAGGGCCGAAGTACAGAAGCCCGACCTCGTGGGCCACACGGCTCGCGCGCACTCCTCGGATGGTGTGCGCACGGCGAGGCGGAGACGGACCTCCTCCGGGTGGGCGGATCCGTCGCGGTCCCCGAAGAGCGAGTTCAGACCCTGGAGGTCGATCCGGATGTCGTCGACGTCTCCGGCGAAGGCACCGAGGCGGGTACACACGATCTCCTCCGCACGGCGGGGTTGGCGGCACCGAGGTTGCCGACGACCTTGCCCCCTCCCGCCAGACAGGAGCGCAGGACCGGGACGAGCGACCCAATGCGCTCGTCCTGGCCTGTCGCACCGTCCCGGCGTCGACGTACGTGCGCCAGCGCCATGGTGCGCTCGGCGAGGCAGTCGAATCCGGTGTAGGAGACATGCCCGCTCTCGGCCATCGCCGCCGCCGGCCGGTCATTTGCGTAGGCCGACCCGGCACCTATGCTCAGGGAGCGGCCCGGCGACCGAACGGGCTGCGACCTCGGCATGCTCAGTCGCTCTCAATGGCGAGCTCGGGGCAACTGTCCGCCGCGAGCCGAGCCTCCTCCTCCTTACCCGCGGGCACGGTCTCGTCCTTGACGTAGGCGTGACCGTCCTCCTCACGGGCGAGGAAGATGTCGGGCGCGCTCAGCCGACACAGGCCGTGCCCCTGGCAGCGATCTTCGTTGACATGCACCTTCATGGGGGGTCCTCCTAGGTCCTGGCGCTCCGACCGGGAAGCAACACGGCCCGAAAGTCGCGAACGCATTGACATCAGACGGATTCAGTATAACCATAATCAGATAATTTGACACCCCTGAGAGGCGATACGCGATGACCGAAGCAGGCCGTTGCCCGGTGGTCCGTTTTGACCACAACTCCGACGAGCACTCCACCGACCCGGTCGGCTCGTACCAGCGGTTGCGCGAGGCTCACCCGATCGCCTGGTCCGAGGCGCATGGCGGTTACTGGATCCTGTCGGACTATAAGGCGGTCTTCGAGGCCGCCCGCGATGACGCGACCTTCTCGTCCGAGCGGAACAGCTACGGCGGGGAGGGGCTTTCCGTGGTCATCCCCAAGACCCCGATGCCCTTCCACATCCCGATCGAGATCGACCCGCCGAACTTCCGCAAGTGGCGCAAGCTCATCAACCCGATCACCGCACCGGCGGCCGTCGAGCGCATGCAGGAGCTGGTCACCCACTACGTGACGTGGTTCATCGACGAGATCATCGAGTCCGGTGAGTGCGACATGGCCGAGGTCATCGGTGTCCCCTCCATCGTGACCGTCGACTGGCTCGGCCTCGAGGTCTCCGACTGGACTCGTTACGCCTCCGCCCACCACGCCGCCTTGGCCGCCGTCCCGGGCAGCGCGAAGTACAGGCATGCGGTCGAGGTCGACTTCCCCTACCTGGCGGGCAAGACGCGCGACATCATTCGCGCCCGGCGCGAGAACCCGACGGACGACATCATCAGCTACCTCGTCCAGCAGCAGGTCGACGACCGGCCGGTCACCGACGAGGAGGTGTTCGACATGGTCGATCTGCTGCTGGCCGGTGGGGTCGGCACGACCGCCTCTCTCGTCAGCAACACCGTGGTCTGGCTCTACCGGAACCCGGAGGTGCGGCAGCGTCTGATCGACGACCCGACGCTGCTCGACAAGGCGATCGAGGAGTTCCTCCGCTTCTTCTCCCCGACCCAGGCACTCGCCCGTACGGTGACCGACGACACCGAGTTCCTCGGCTGCCCGATGCAGAAGGGCGATCGCGTCCTGCTTTCGTGGGCCTCGGCGAACCGCGACCCCGCTCAGTTCGAGGACCCGGACGCGGTGGACATCGAGCGCTGGCCGAACCGCCACACCGCGTTCGGCATCGGCATCCACCGCTGCGCGGGCTCGAACCTCGGTCGCGCCATGGCCAAGGAACTGCTGAGCCAGATTCTCACCCGGATGGGCGACTACGTGGTGGACCTCGACGCCCTCGAGGCCTACCCGCACCAGGGCACCAACACGGGCTGGCAAAGGATCCCGGCCACGTTCACCCCCGGCGAGCGGCGGCTCCGTGACGCTGAGGTACCCAACGTCGCGCGCTGAATCCGAGACGAAACGACTGCCAGGAGGCATGACAGTGAGCTTCAAACGGGTTACGTACGACGTCGTGGTCCTTGGCACCGGCGCGACCGGCCTCGTCGCAGCCCTTGCCGCGGCGGACTCCGGTGCGACCGTGGGCCTGTTCGAGAAGGGAGACCTGATCGGAGGCACGACGGCCCTGTCCAGCGGCGTCGTGTGGATACCCGCGAACAAGTACGCGGCCGAAGCCGGCGTCGTCGACTCTCGCGAGGAGGCCCTGGCCTACCTCGACGCCCTCTCGCACGGCATGATCCTGCCGGAGCTCGCCGAGGCCTTCGTCGACGGCGGCAGCGAGTTGATCACGTGGCTCGAGAGTTCGACCCCCCTGAAGCTCCGTCTCGTCCCAGGCTTCCCCGACTATCACCCCGAGCACGCCGGCGGGAAACCGCTCGGCGGTCGCTCGCTCGAGCCGGAGCTGTTCTCGTTCGACCAGATCGAGGGCTGGGGGGAGCGGATGATCGGAACCACCCGGCCGATGAACGTCACCGAGACCCCCATCGGCGGCGGGACCGGCATCCTCGCGGCCGAGGTCGACGCCGAACGGCGATCCCATGCGATCGAAGGCCTGGGCCGGGCCCTGGTCGGGTCCCTGCTCAAGGGCTGCCTGGATCACGGGGTTGAGCCGGTGACCGGAGCGCGGGCGACCCGGCTGCTGGCCGACGGGGAAAAGGTGATCGGCGTCGAGTTGCAGACGGCCGAGGGCCGGGTGGAGGTGTACGCCAAGGCCGTCATCCTCGCGACCGGCGGGTTCGAGTACGACGACGAACTCGTCCGTGACTTCCTGCGAGGGCCGATGCGGAGGCCGGCCGGCGTGCCGACCAACACCGGAGACGGGTTGAGGATGGCGATGCGCCTGGGAGCCCGGCTGGGCAACATGCGCGAGGCGTGGTGGGTCCCTGTCGCCCAGCTGCCGGGAGGGCGCCCTGACGGCGGGAACAACGTACTCCTCGTACTCCGTGAGCGGACCCTCCCCCGCTCGATCATGATCAACCGCAAGGGGCGGCGGTTCACGAACGAGGCCGCCAACTACAACGCTCTCGGCGGAGCCTTCCACACGTTCGACCCCGCCTCGTTCGACTACGTGAACCAGCCATGTTGGCTGGTCTTCGACCAGGGGTTCGTTGACGCCTACGGCGGCTTCGGCGTCCCGGCGGGCGGGCTCGCCCCGGAGTGGGTCACCCGGGGCGAGGACCTCGCCGATCTCGCCGGCAGGATCGGTGTTCCCGCCCCTGCCCTTGAGGCCACGGTCACCCGCTGGAACAAGCTGGTCGCCGCAGGGCACGACGACGACTTCAACCGCGGCGACAGCGCCTACGACGGCTGGTGTGGTGATCGCGCCCGGTATCCCGGCGTGATGGCCACCCTCGGCCCGCTCGACCAGGGGCCCTACTACGCCGTGGAACTCCTCACTTCGACGCTCGGGACCAAGGGCGGCCCCCGAACCGACGTCGACGGCGCGGTCCTCGACGTCGACGGCCAGACCATTCCGGGCCTCTTCGCCGCGGGCAACGTCATGGCCGCACCGACCGGCATGGTCTACGGAGGAGCCGGCGGCACACTCGGACCGGCCCTGGTCTTCGGCTACCGCGCAGGCCGTGCGGCCGCGGGGAGTGACAGATGAGCGTGCCCATCGTGGTGGTCGGCGCCGGCCTCGCAGGACTTCGCGTCGCCGAGCAGCTCCGCGCGGCCGGCGACACGGGTCTCATCGTCGTCATCGGCGCCGAGGCCCACCCGCCCTACAACCGCCCCCCGCTGACCAAGGACGCACTCCGCGCGGGCGTCGATGCCGCGAAACTGATATTCCGGCAGAAGCCGTCGACGGCGGATGTCGAGTGGCGACTGGGCCGGACGGTCACCGGCGCCGACCTGGTAAACCGCACCGTGACACTGGACGACGGGGAGACGCTCGCCTACCGCGGACTCGTCGCGGCCACCGGGGTGGGCCCGAGGCGACTCCCGCTCGATGCGCCTCTGGCCTGGCGTCACGTCATCCGAACCCTCGAGGACGCGACCGCACTGCGCGAGGAACTCAGGCCGGGAGCACGGGTCGCCGTCCTCGGTGCCGGCTTCGTCGGCACCGAGGTCGCAGCCACCGCCGCACAGCTGGGATGTGAGGTCCACGTGGTGGATCCACTCGCCACCCCCCTCGTGCGTTCCCTCGGTGAGCTCGTCGGCTCGGAGATCCGGCGCAGGCACGAGGAGCACGGCGTCACGTTCCATCTGGGACGGTCGGTCGCCGCCATGACCGGTCGCGACGATCGGCCGGACACGATATTCCTCGACGACTCGTCGGCCCTGCCGGCCGATGTGGTGGTCGAGGCCGTCGGCTCGGCTCCGAACGTCGCCTGGCTCGAGGGCAACGGCCTCGCCCTCGACAACGGGATCACGTGTGACGTCCACCTGCACCCGCTGGGCCCGGACGGCCCGGTGCGCGATGTCGTGGCCGTCGGCGACGTCGCCAACTTCCCCAACCCGCTGTTCGGCGCCGAGCCTCAGCGGGTCGAGCACTGGAGCTGGCCGACCGAGACCGCGGGCCACGCGGCCCGCAGCCTGCTTGCCAAGATCGCCCTGGACCCGCCTTCCGGCACCGCGTTCACACCGCTCCCGACGTTCTGGACCGACCAGTACGGGACTCGGATCCAGTCACTGGGGATGCCCGGCCTCGGCCTTGAGGATGTGCGGGTCCTCGAAGGGGAGCCGACCGGCGAGTGCGCGATCGGCTACCACGTGGACGGCCGGCTCGTCGGGGTGGCCCTGATCGGTCTCGTCCGGCGACTCCTGGCCTACCGCACGCAACTGCTCGATGCACGTGCGATCGCCGTCACGTGACCGACCCCGACATGCCCCAGGCCAGGTCCTCGCGCCCCGCGAGCCGGCAGCGCCGAAGTAACGGTTCCCGTCGGCGTCCGCACGACGATCGCGGCACGACAGAGACAAATATCTATATGCATGAATATCAGCTATCTGATATGACTTGTGCATGACAGAGTCGCGTACGTCACGCTTGACAGCGCGACCGTCCCCTCGGGGATCCTCCGCGACGATCCCCGTCTGGCTCATGGTCGTCATGATCGGCGTCATTGGCCTCAACCTCCGCGCGGCGCTGGGTTCGGTCCCCCCGCTTCTCGGTGAGATCTCCGTCGATCTCGACCTGTCCGGGTCCATGCAGGGAATGCTGACCTCCCTCGGTGTGATCTTCATGGGCTTGTCGGCACCACTTGGTCAACGCTTCGCTGCGAGGTACGGCTCAGAGGTCACCATCGCCGTGTTCATGGGGCTGCTCTCGGTCGGCGGCCTGATGCGCCTGGCCGCGGCCGCCACGGCGGTGCTTCTCGCCTCCGTGGCGGTCACCGGGATCGCCATGGGCGCGATCTCCGCCCTGGTACCCGGCCTCATCGCCCATCACCTCCCCCGGATCACAGGCCTGACCACCGGGATCTACTCGACCGGGCTGGCCCTCGGAGTCGCCGCCGCGGCGTGGATCGCCGTTCCGTCGGTCACCTGGCTGGGCGGCTGGCGCCCCGCACTGGCCGTATGGGGGGTGTTCGCCGCGCTGGCCGCTGTCGCGTGGGCGGCTCTGCTTCCCCGGCTGCGGCGCCTCCCGGCCGGCGGTGGGCCGAGGCCCGGCAGCACCGTGGTCGACCATCGCCTTCCGTGGCGATCGACCACGGCCTGGTGGGTGACCCTCTTCTCATCGGTGCCCATGAGCAGAGAGCGTGTTTTCCGAGTCCTTTAAGCTCTGAACCTATGGCGACCACGCATACCTACGACGTCAAGGTCGAGTGGACGGGCA